>CAMDQV010000049.1 GCA_945906015.1 Pedobacter schmidteae
CCTCATTCAGCTAATCATGTTTGGAATGGGAATTACTATGAGCTACAGAGATTTTATTGGAGTATTTAAATCTCCTAAAGGGGTTCTTGTAGGGGTTTCAAGTCATTTTATAATCATGCCTTTACTTGGGTTTGGATTGGCAACCATCAGTGGTTTTACTCCCGAGATTGCAGCAGGTATGATTCTGATTGGATGTGCACCGAATGCTGTTGCAGCCAACGTTATTTCATATCTGGCAAAGGCTAATCTTGCCCTATCCATTACACTTACTTCAATAGCAACCTTACTAGCTCCTTTGCTCACACCCCTACTGATGAAGTTATTAGGAGGTTCATTCATTGAGATCAATGTACTTGATATGATGTGGGACATTATGAAAATGGTTATTTTGCCGGTCACACTCGCTATGGTAATCAATGAACTCCTGAAAGATAAAATGAAGTGGATCAATGCGGTAATGCCAATTATATCGATGTTTGGTATCGCATTAATCATTATTATTGTTACCGCTGTGGGTCGTGAAAGTCTTTTAACAGTCGGGCCACTTCTTATTCTATTAGTTTTAATCCATAATCTCATGGGCTATACCTTAGGATATTGGTTTGCTCGCTTGTTTAAAATGAGTGAAAAAGACTCTAGAACTATTGCAATTAATGTAGGGATGCAGAATGCAGGCCTTTCAAAAGGCTTGGCCTATGGAATGGGTAAGCTTGGAACTGTCGGACTTGCGCCGATGATCTATGGTCCGATGATGAATATCACCGGTTCTATTCTGGCATCCTACTGGAAAGGTAAACCCATTGCAGATAGTGATGAAAAAAATGTAATTAATTAATAATAAAAATAAATAATCATGCTCAAATACTTAAAAATCATCACTTTACTTACTGTGATTAGTCTGAATACACAGGCTCAATCCAAAAATGAAACACAAATAGCAAAGCTGGTCATCGCTCTGAATAATGCCATCATTAATACAGACAGTCTTACTTTAAAGGCCCTCACTTGCGACGAATTAAGCTATGGGCATTCTGCCGGCTTAATACAGAATCAAAAGGAATTTATTGCAGGAGTATTGAACGGGCCTACATTTTTTAAAAGTATTGACCCCTTAGATCAGAAAATTACTATAGCAGGTAAAAATGTAATTGTAAGAAATATTGTAACTGCTAAGGCTGAAAATAAAGGGAATCCAGTGGATTTAAAATTTGGGAACATAATGGTTTGGCAGAAAAAGCAAGGGAAGTGGAAGCTGCTCGCCCGACAAGGCTATAAGCTATAATTTTAAAAGATGAATTTAAAAACAGAGCTCTCAAGGCTTATAAAAGAACAGGGAATTGTACCATTGTACTACTCGGCTGATGCTGAAGTAAGTATTGATCTGATGAGGGCAATGTATGCAGGGGGCATTAGAACTACTGAATATGCAGATCGCGGTGATCGTGCATTAAAGAATTTCCGTGAGATGCGCAAAGTATGTGATGCGGAATTGCCCGGAATGCGATTAGGTATTGGTACAATAAAAACTGTGGAATCTGCCCAAACTTATATGGATGAAGGCGCAGAGTTTTTGGTCTGTCCGGGAATTTTGGAGTCAGTTATTGAATTGTCTGATAAGAATGACCTACTTTGTGTTCCTGGTTGCATGACTCCCAGCGAAATTATTCGAGCCGAAACTTGCGGGGCAAAGATCGTTAAGCTTTTCCCAGCAAATACCTTAGGCCCATCCTTTATTGAAGCAGTGCAGGCACTTTTTCAAGATATTGTTTTTTTACCTACAGGCGGGATCGAACTTAACGAAGAAAATCTTAGAAGCTGGTTTAAAGTTGGAGTTTGCGCAGTTGGTGGCAGTAAAATGATCACTAAGGATGTGATTGAAAATAAGCGATATGATCAATTAGCCGCAGAGTCTAAAAGAGCGCTTGAGCTCATCAACTCAATCAGAGAAAGTTTAAAGAAATAATAATTTTGAATAGTCTATCAAAAAATGAACGAATCACTTTATAAATACATGAGAGTAGGTTTGGTCCACTTTATGGCCTTTCCTGCAACAATCAAAGGCGAAGGTCCGGTGGTTGAAACCATTCGAAAGATTGCTGTAGATGACTATTTTAGTGCCATCGAGATCACAACGATTAAAGACCCTGAGCAACGAATGGCAGTAAAAAAAATGCTTGAAACATCGCATATGACCATCGCTTATGGTGCTCAGCCAAGATTGTTAACTACCGGCCTAAACATTAACCATCTGGTTGAGGAGGAACGCCAAAAGGCATTGCAAAATTTAATGGCCGGAATTGATGAGGCTTATGAAATAGGTGCAACAAGTTTTGCTTTTTTGAGTGGTAACTATGAAGAAAGCCGAAAGGAGGAAGCTTTTCAGGCTCTGGTTAATTCTACCAATGAACTATGTCGATATGCAAAAAGTAAAGGCGATATGAGAATTGCATTAGAGGTTTTTGATTATGATGTAGATAAAAGAAGCCTGATTGGTCCGGCAGACCTTGCCCTGCGTTATGCCAAAGAGATCCGAAAAAGCCACGATCATTTTGGCTTGATGGTTGATTTAAGTCATATTCCTTTGATCCATGAAACGATTGAAGAATCTTTGCTACCTGTAAAGGATTACATTGTTCATGCGCATATCGGAAATTGTGTAATGAAAGATCCAGGTATGGCAGCATATGGAGATGTTCATCCCCGCTTCGGATTCCCAAATGGTGAGAATGATGTGGATGAAGTTGTAGATTATCTTAGGGTACTATTAAATATTGGATTTCTGAACACTCAGACGCCTCCAGTGGTCAGTTTTGAGATCAAGCCTTTTGGAGATGAAGATGCAGATATCGTCATTGCAAATGCAAAGCGTGTGCTGAATTTGGCATGGGCAAGGGTTTAGTGAGCTGAAAGCCTAAAGCTAAAAGGGGAAAGCCTAAAGCTTAAAGCTAAAAGCTAAAAGGGGAAAGCCAAAAGCCGAAAGCAGAATTGATTATAGTATTAGAATTAGAATAAGCATGAAAATAGTTGTATTAGATGGTTATACCTTAAATCCAGGAGATCTTACATGGGATGGATTAAAGCAGTTTGGTGATCTGCAGGTTCACGACAGAACTCCCGAGAGCCAGATTGTGGAGCGATGTAGGGGTGCAGAGATCATATTTACGAATAAGACACCGCTCAGAGAACATATTCTCGAACAGCTTCCTGATCTTAAATACATTGGTGTTTTGGCAACTGGTTATAATGTGGTAGATGTTGATTATGCTAAAACCAGAGGTGTAGTAGTCGCGAATGTTCCAGGTTATGGTACGGCATCAGTCGTCCAAATGACATTTGCCTTATTGCTTGAATTATGTCAGCATGTTCAAAGTCATAGTGATTCAGTTTTTAAGGGTGGCTGGGCAGCTTCGCCCGATTTTTGTTATTGGAACTATCCCTTGGTTGAACTAGAAGGAAAAACCATAGGTATAATCGGTTTTGGGATGATCGGGCAAAAAGTTGCTGATGTTGCTACAGCCTTTGGAATGAATGTAATGGCCTATTCCCGTAGCCAGTCTGATCAGTCGTATCGTAAAAACTTCAGTTGGGTAGAATTGAACAAGCTTCTTACCCATTCAGATGTAGTCAGTATTCACTGCCCTTTATTCCCTGATACCCAGGGTATGATCAATAAAAATACCTTGAAGTTAATGAAGAAGTCAGCCTTTTTTCTGAATACCTCTAGAGGGCCACTCATGGTAGATCAGGATTTGGCAGATGCCCTAAATGAAGGAATAATTGCGGGTGCCGGAATTGATGTTCTTTCGGTCGAACCTCCTTCAGCCGAAAATCCTCTTTTTAAAGCAAAAAATTGTATGATCACCCCTCATATTGCGTGGGCAACGAAAGAAGCTAGAGGTAGATTGATGGGAATTGCAGAAAATAATTTATCTTCATTCCTGAATCAAAAACCTATTAACATTGTAAATAAATAAAACCCAAAATTAAATTATTATGAAAAAGTACTCCCTATTATTTCTTATCACGGCTGCCTTATTAAGTTGTAATCCAAAGCAGGAAGATGCTGCAAAAAAGGAAATGGATGCTGCCGCTGATACAGTGAATATCGAAGCTCGTTTAAAGGAATTGAATATAGAGCTAACAACTCCGAAGCCACCAACAGCAAATTTTGTAAAAACTGTTCGTGTAGGTAACCTGGTATACACTTCTGGTCACGGTCCTGATCGCGCAGAAGGTGGTCCTTTAACAGGTAGAGTTGGCGATGATTTAACACTGGAGCAAGGTCAGGAAGCTGCTCGTTTAACCGGTGTTTCATTGCTTTCAAGCTTAAAAGCAGAGATCGGCGACTTAAGTAAGGTTAAGCGTGTAGTTAAAGTTTTAGGAATGGTTCAGTCTACTCCAGAGTTTAAGGATCAACCTAAAGTGATGAATGCGTTTTCTGATATGATGGTAGATATTTTCGGTCAAAAAGGAAAGCATGCTCGTTCAGCTGTAGGTATGTCAGCACTTCCAGGTAATATTGCCATTGAAATTGAAATGATTGTTGAAGTAGAGGATTAATAATTTCCCAAATACAAACATTTCTATTCATAATGCTGATTTACTATTCTTAAAGATTTAGTAAATCAGCATTAATTTTTTACAGAAATTGATCTAATTTAAATTTTGCCAGAATTAAAATTATGAAGAAGTATTTCGTAATACCCATCATCGCTATTGCTTTAATGGGTTGCAATTATGCATCTAAAGCGCAGGTAAAAGGGGGCTCAAAAGCTGAAGTTATTGATTTTGATAAGCGCCTCAAGGACCTCAACATCGTTTTAGCAAAGCCAAGTGCGCCATTAGCCAGCTATGTAAAGATTGTGCGAGTTGGTAATCTTATTTATACAGCCGGGCATGGTCCTGATAAACCGGATGGTACCAGAGTTACCGGAAGAGTTGGAGACGATCTGACTCTTGAACAGGGCCAGGAAGCTGCGCGATTAACCGCAATTTCATTGCTTTCGAGCTTAAAGGCAGAACTTGGCGACCTAAATAAAGTAAAGCGAATTGTTAAGGTTTTGGGGATGGTACAATCTACTCCCGAATTCAAAGATCAGCCAAAAGTGATGAATGCATTTTCTGATCTGATGGTTCAAGTATTTGGAGAGAAAGGTAAACATGCCCGTTCAGCCGTGGGTATGTCGGCACTTCCTGCTAATTGGGCCACAGAAATTGAAATGGTGGTAGAGGTTGAAGATTAAAAAACAGTTTAATCTGTATTATGCATATTCTGATTGCTCCTAATGCCTTTAAACATAGCCTTTCGGCAAATGAGATTGCCGAAGCTATTCAGGAAGGTTTAAAACGGAGTGGTGCAACCTGCACTTCTGAGTGCTTTCCAATAGCCGATGGTGGTGATGGTACAGGCCATTTGATCGTAGAAAAATGTGGCGGTGTTTGGCATAAATACGATGTTCATGATCCCTTAGGAAGATTGATCAAAGCTCCCTTAGGTATTATTGATCAGGGTAAAACGGCTGTAATTGAAATGGCAGATGCTTCGGGTATTCGCTTAGTACGTACTGATGAAATGTCGCCATTAATGGCTTCTTCTTTCGGCACTGGCGAGTTGATTCGATTTGCACTCGATAGGCATGTTTCAAGCATCATCATTGGACTTGGTGGTTCGGCAACAGTTGATGGAGGGATTGGAATTTTAAGTGCTCTTGGCATCAAATTTTGTGATGCTGAAGGTGCTGAGTTACCAGCTTTACCAATCAATATATCCCGATTCCGTCAAATTGATATGTCGGGTTTCGACTCTCGTATTTTAAATTGCCAGGTTACAGTTTTATGTGATGTTGATAATTTATTATTAGGTGAACAGGGATCAGCAGTAATTTTTGGTCCTCAGAAAGGAGCTAGCCCCTCAGATATAAAACTTCTGGATCTAGCTTTAACAAACCTGAGGGATCTGGCTTTTCAGTCTACTGGAATTGATATGAATGAAATTCTTCATGGAGGTGCTGCAGGTGGCATAGCGGCTGCGTTGTTTACTTTTTTAAATGCCAGATTAGTGAATGGAGCTGAACATTTTCTGGAGCTTACTGCCTTTGAAAAAAGATTGAAAAATGCAGACCTTCTGATAACCGGCGAAGGTTGTCTTGATGATCAAACCTTGCAAGGAAAGGGCCCTTTTGCGGTGGCTAAACTTGCAAAAGAATGCAATATCACGGTTATTGGAATTGCAGGCAGCGTGCCACTCAATGAAAATGCAGACCTCAACAGGTATTTTGATATAGTAATGCCCATAGGCAATCAGCCTACTGACCTCCAAACAGCCATGAATTTTACCACATCTAATCTAATCAGGACCGCTATTATAATTGGTAAATTTCTTTCCTTGCCCAAAACTATTTAGTGTAATTTTAGGACTTTGATTAACGTAATTCGTCTGTTCTAATGTCTTTCAGCATATGAAAAATATTTTTTCTTTTTTTCTTCTATTATTCGTTTCATCACTTTCTGCACAATCGTTAAAGCAGAAAATCGAAATGGCCTATTCGCGTTTTGAAAATGATTCTCAAATGAAGTTTGGGATAAGTTCAATTAGCATATTGAATGCTGAAACTGGAGCTATAGTTTATGCTAAAAATGAGAATGTGGGTCTTGCCAGCGCCTCAACCTTAAAAACAATAACAGCAGCAACTGCCTACCATTTGTTGGGTAAAGATTTTATTTGGGAAACCAGTCTGGGTTACAATGGAACAATTTCATCCAATGGTACATTAAATGGGGATGTGGTTATTACCGGAGCTGGCGATCCAAGTTTAGGTAGCGACAGGTATGATCAAACCAGGCCTGAACTTATTCTTAAGAAATGGACAGAGGCAATTGCTCGCTCAGGAATAAAGAATATTACCGGTTCAATTATCGCTGATGATCGTTTATTTGGCACTCAAACGATGCCCGGAGGTTGGATCTGGCAGGATATGGGCAATTATTACGGTGCTGGGCCATCCTCTTTAACCTGGAGGGAGAACCAGTTTGACCTTATTTATAAGCCCGCAAATCGAGTAGGAGAGCCTGCAGAACTGACACGTACAGAACCACAAATGAGCTACCTTAAAATTGTGAATGAAGTATTGACCGGGGCTCCAGGTTCTGGCGATAATGTTTATGCTTATTCTGCACCTTATTCTACTGTGATATATGTGAGAGGCACTTATGGTATTGATCTCAAAAAAGCAATTGCTGCTTCTGTTCCTGATCCTGCATATCATCTGGCCTATCAATTCTTGAGTAGGTTAAAACAGTCGGGCATTTCGGTTGAAAAGGACGTTGTAACAGCCAGAGAACTGTCATTGAATAATCATCTTTTTCAAGCTCCTTCAAAGATTATTGATATCCACACTTCACCAAATCTTGATAAAATTATTTATTGGTTCAATCAAAAAAGTATCAATCTTTTTGGCGAACATTTGATTAAAACTATTGCCTTGAAAGAGGGTAAAGAAATTACTACTACAAATGGTGTTAGGGTACTGAAAGATTTCTGGTCTAAAAAGGAAGGAATTGATCCTGATGCAATCAATATTTATGATGGTAGCGGACTATCGCCTTCTGATAGGATCACCACATTGGCAATGGCACAGGTACTTCAGTCAATTAAAAAAGAAAGCTGGTTTGCTGGCTTTTATGAAAGTTTGCCGGTTTATAACGATATGAAAATGAAAAGTGGAAGTATTAGCGATGTAATTGCGTATTCCGGGTATCAGATAAGCTCAAATGGAACTCCATTAGTATTTTCATTCATGATCAATAATTACAAGGGGAGTAGCTCAACAGCCCGGCAAAAAATGTTCAGTGTTCTTAATACCCTGAAATAATAGTTTACAGAAATTATATTGAAATAATCTCGTCATTTTTCTTTGTTCTTATTTGTAAGAGATTGAAATACTGTAATTTCGTGCTATGTCTAAAGCCATTGTAATTGGTGCAGGTATTGCCGGTATCGCTTCTGCAATTCGTCTGGCCATAAAGGGGTATCAGGTAGAGGTCTTTGAAGCGGGTTCTAGTGCAGGAGGCAAGCTTTCCGAGCTCAATTTGGGTGATTTCCGATTTGATACAGGTCCTAGTTTGTTTACAATGCCTCAATACGTTGATGAACTTTTTACCCTGGCGGGTAAGCATTCAGCAGATTATTTCCAATATGAAAAGCTCAAAACTGTCTGTAATTATTTCTATGAGGATGGTACACGCATCAGTGCATTTGCAGATCGCACTAAATTTTCTGAAGAAATAGCTGAAAAAACGAAAGATAGCGCTGAATCTGTTATCAAATTCCTTGAAAAAAGTAAAGATATCTACGAAATTACAAACGCTGTATTCCTGCAAAGGTCATTGCATAAGTTCAGTACTTATTTTAATTGGACCACCTTCAAGTCCCTGCTTCGATTTCCCCAAATTGATGCATTTCGGTCCATGAATCAAGCAATTGAGTCTAATTTTAAAGATTATAAAACAATTCGGTTTTTTAATCGCTATGCAACTTATAACGGTTCTAACCCATATAAAGCTCCAGCAACATTAAATGTAATACCTCATTTTGAACAGTATTTTGGAGCTTATTTCCCCGTTGGGGGTATGTATTCAATAGCTAGTTCACTGGTACAACTTGCGATTGATCTGGGTGTAAAATTTAATTTCAATAGCTATGTTGACCAGATAGAATTGAATAACCATCAGGTGTCTGGTGTAAAGGTCAATGGGCTAAGCTATCCTGCAGATCTGGTGATCTCCAATATGGATATCTGGTATACTTACCAAAAATTGTTAAAAGGATTCGAAGTCCCAGAACGTATTAAACAGCAGGAACGCAGCAGTTCTGCCCTGATCTTTTACTGGGGCATCAATAGTTCTTTTCCGGAGCTTGAACTGCACAATATTTTTTTTACAGAAGATTACAGAGAAGAATTTAAAAAGATATGGGACGATAAAATAATTTATAATGATCCTACTATCTATGTGAATATAAGTTCCAAAAATAAAGTAGAAGATGCACCTGCAGGATCCGAAAACTGGTTTACTATGATCAATGTTCCCGCTGATACAGGGCAGAATTGGGATGACTTAATCATTGATGCCCGCAAAAATATCACTGAGAAATTATCCAGAATACTTGGTTTAGATGTAAACAAGCTGATCGTTTGCGAAGCAATTCTGGATCCAAGAAGCATCGACTCAAAAACATTTTCCTATCAGGGGTCACTTTATGGTAGCAGCTCCAACAGTCAGTTCTCAGCTTTTTTAAGGCACGCTAATTTTTCATCAAAAATAGAAAATTTATTTTTTGTAGGTGGAAGTGTGCACCCCGGTGGTGGGATACCTCTTGCCTTGTTGTCAGCAAAAATTGTAGAGGGCTTGATAAAATAGAACATGCTTTTGGTAAATATGCCTGGAATTTTCAAAATGCTAAAAAATGAGTACTTTAACCTATGCTTGAACCGCGCAAAAACTGGATAGTTTTTAAATTCTTTTCTTGGTATATAAACAGAATTATTAAATCTGATTTTCAAGAACTGAAATTCAATAAAATCAGTATTGATCAGAGCAAGTCGATTCTGTTAATAGCCAATCACTTTTCCTGGTGGGATGGATTTGTTCTTTTTCAAATCAACCGTCTTTATTTCAGAAAAAATTTTCATGTGATGATCACCCAGGAAAACTATCAGAAGGTTTGGTTCATGAAGTACCTTGGCAGTTTTTCAGTAAAAAAAAATTCAAGGAGCATAATTGAAACACTCGAATACGCAGGTCATTTACTAGATGATCCCAAAAATTTGGTTCTCATCTTTCCGCAAGGGAAGCTATACTCAGGTCATGTAGAGCAAATACAATTTGAGAAGGGCTTGATGAATTTGATCAATGTTTCTTCAAAAACTTTCCAGTATATATTTGCAGCTAGTTTTACTGATTATTTTGAAAATCGTAAGCCTACTATAAACTGTTTTTTACAGGAGTGGGAAGGGGCTGAGTTTACAAGCTTGCAATTAATTAAAAGCGCCTTTAATAAACATTATGAATTATCGCGGCAAAATCAAACCGCGGCTGCCGTTTAAGAATGATACTAATTTACCTGATTTTCTTCTTTTTAGTTCTGCGGTTTACGGTTACTCTGTTTAATTTTTTATCTAATCCGAAGCTAACAAATTCGTTTAGGCAGTATGATGATTTCGTCTCCATACTGATACCTGCACGCAATGAAGAAGCGGATATACAGCATTTGCTTCATTCCATCAGCTTACACAATTATCAGAACTATGAGGTTATCATACTTGATGATAATTCTACTGATCGTACTTTTCAAGTTTGTCAGGATTTTTGTGATCAGCATGAACGTTTTAAAGTTTTGCCGGGTGCGGCTCTTCCTAAAGATTGGCTCGGAAAAAATTTTGGCTGCTTCCAGTTGGCCAAGGCCGCTCAAGGCAAGTACTTGATTTTTCTGGATGCCGATGAAACCATTGCTGATGGATTGATCAATAATTCTATTCATCGCATGAAACTAAATAGATTAAGCTTGTTAAGTCTTTTTACTGATCAAATCATGCTTACTTGGGGCGAACGGCTGGTTGTGCCACTCATGCATTTTGTGTTGTTAAATTTATTGCCCCTTAGATTGGTCAGGC
>CAMDQV010000050.1 GCA_945906015.1 Pedobacter schmidteae
ATCCGGCTGACCATAATGAAAATCGGAGGCCACAACAAACCTAAGTTTTACCTTTGACTTTAAACCGTATACTTCATCTGCAGAAACATCTGTAATCTTCCCGCTAAGAAGCAAGGCCGAAGCCAGTGATATCTGCCTGATAAATAATCGCCTTGATTGATCTTTGAAATTTTTTTCCATAATTTGAAAAAGCCTAGAGAATGCTAAATTTTGATGTAAAATTCAGAATTTAAAATGTTATTCATGTTTAATTCACATTAAATAATTAAAAACAAAATTGAATTCTTATTTCAGTTTCGGATCTTTTAATTCGGTGGTATCACCCTCTAGGAATTGTAATTTATATCCACCTAAATCAATCTTAGCTTTAGGAAATAGCTTCTTAAGCTGGTTTATTTCTGAAGTCTGAACTAAGGTCTGGAATAGAAAAATTTGTTTGAGCTCATTTAAGCCTTTTAACTGTTCTAAGCCCTTGATGCTTACCTTTGTTCCAATCAAATTAAGATATTGAAGTTTATCCAGATTTTTCAATTGAACCATTCCAAAATCACTTATTGCTGTGCGCTCTAGCGAAAGACGGGTAAGTGAAGATAGATCTGCAAGACTTGCAAGCATCTTATCATTCAGTTGTGAATCTCCTAATTTAAGCCAGATCAATTGTTTTGCGATTGGATCCAATAGTTGTAAATCTTTTTCAGTCAAAGCTTCAACTGCCACAAAATTTGCAGCTAAATAATTACTGTTTTGAGCAACACCTGTTAAAGCAATACCTCTTTCCTGTATTTTTTTTACTAAACCCTGATCTGCAATCTCCACAGATTCTGCAGGTACATCCGAAATCTTAAGTTCTTCTTTTACATCTTCTGATTGCAATGCTAATAATACAGGTTTGATCTTATCAGTTTGCATGAGTGCATTGACCTTTTTATTGAAATCTGCTCCACTACTTACCCACCAATGCAGCAGCTCCAGCTCAGATTTTGTAAGCTGCTTCTGCTCTATTGGAGGCATATGATCTTCGTTATCTTTTGCCAAAAGAATCCTTTTGATCAGTTCACTATCATCAACCTTACCGCCAACAAGAACGAGACCGCTTTTTCCGCCTTTTAAGATAAGATCAGGCATATCAAGCCTCAATTTGCCTTTTTGCTTATCTTGACCGTGGCATTTATAACACTTAGCTGTTAATATTGGCCTGATGACATCATTGTAGGCAAGAGCTTGATTAATATCAGGTATAGGAACTCTTTTTGCCGCAATAGCACCATTATCATTGCTTAAAAACGCTTTAAAGAGATAATCTGACCCATGGGTGATTGATCCGCCTAGGTGCCCGGTAATAATGATCAGCAATACCATTAATCCGCTTACCCAAATATTATCCTTATTCCTTCTGTTTAGTCCGTAGGCAAGAATCGAAATATTGGCTACTGCAATTCCAAACCACTGGTGATTTGAAATAAGATCTGCATCGTAATCTCCTGAATTTGACAGTAGATATCCACTGATGCAGGATACTATTGCACTGATCATTCCCCAGAATAAGGTAATACTCACTGCAGACGATAAAGATTGATATTTCTCCTTTCGGGATAGCCATTGAAAAAGTGCAGCAAGCAATAGTACACCAATAGGCAAGTGCACCAGAACAGGATGAAACCTCCCAATAAATTCAGTAATATTCTCTAAAATAACAGCGCTAATAATCATTAAATAGAAATGAAGGATCAGGAATATCTTTTTCTGAGCACCTGCATCATATGCACATTTATTGCCCATTGATCACCTAAAGGTTGTTTTGTATAAGGCAAGGTGGGCATATAATCAGGAGGTCCAAATTCGGTTAGTATGGTTACTAGCTCTCCATTCTTCTTCTTTCTTTCTACAATCTTATCCCACCATTCAAAATGCTGCTTAACTACAGGCTCCCATTCTGGCGCGCGCGGGTCATTTACCTGCGGACCTTCTGGGTGTCCAATCCTTGCATGAATATGATCAGTTCTGCTCAATGCCATTTCAACTGTTTCTTGTTGATCAGCTAATAAGCTTTCATGAACATTGCACCAATGAGATATATCTAATGTTAATCGCAGTTCAGGGAAACTCTCAATAAATTTTCTTGTAATATGAGCCGCAAACAGCATTCTACCTCTATGAGTTTCATGACAGATCAGGATTCCGGTTTCTTTTGCAAGTGCCTGAGTATGCTCTATAAATTTTTTGTTATCATCAAAACTAAAATGATCCCTTCCCGAATGGTTGTTAATATACAGTGGCCTCTGGATATTTTGCCTGGCTGCCGCATCAATCATTTTCTTGTAAAATGCAAGATGTTCCTGTGGATTTGACTGGGATCCGCCACATAAGAAACCGATTTCAAGATTATATTTTTTCAATGCAGCAAACAGATCATCCTGAGCCTTTTTATTATTTGTTGGCCACCATAACTCTATACCTTCATAACCTTCCTTTTTCACTTTGGCACAAAAATCATCCATCGTTCCTTGGAAACCCCAGCTGGTAGCCAAGATTTTTAATGCATAATTTTTATTGGTTTCAGGAATGGGTAAAGGCTGATTAGCAAATGATTCCATTGATGATAATAATAATGCAGCTGAGCCGGCCGCAGAGGTTTTTATGAATTCTCGTCTATCTTGTTGCATACAATTTTATCGGACTGAGCTAAATTTTTAAGAAATTATATCTGTTATCACTTTTCCTCCTACATCCGTTAAACGGAATGGACGACCCTGTGATTCATAGATTAATTTTTCATGATCAAAGCCCAATTGATTTAATATAGTGGCCTGAATATCAAATGCTTCTGTTTTTCCACTTACGATATCATAGCCAATCTCATCAGTTTCACCATAAGAAGTACCGCCTTTAATTCCACCACCTGCCATCCACATATTGAATGCTCCGGCATGGTGATCTCTGCCTTTGTAAGGCATATCTTTACCTTCGCGGTTTTCCTGCATGGGGGTTCTACCAAATTCAGCACCCCATACAATCAGCGTTTCATCTAATAATCCTCTTTGTTTCAGATCCAGAATTAATGCCGTTATCGCCTTATCTACGCCACGACATTTATTAACCAAACCAATATCCACTGAGCCACTGGCAGAATTTCCATGAGTATCCCAGCCCCAATCAAAAAGCTGAATATAGCGTACACCCTTTTCAACGAGCTTTCTTGCCAGCAATACGTTGTTTGCGAAACTGGTTTTACCTGGCTCTGTTCCGTACATCTCATGGATATAGGCTGGCTCATCATTGATATTCATGACTTCAGGTACTGATATTTGCATCTTATAGGCCATCTCATATTGCGCAATACGAGAAAGTATTTCAGGATCCTGATATTCTTCGTACTGGTCATGATTTATTTTGTTGATGGCATCTATTGAAGCTTTACGCAAGTCTCTATCCATCCCTTCAGGATCCTTAATGAATAATACCGGATCGCCCTCTCCCCTACACTGCACTCCCTGATACACACTAGGTAAAAATCCACTGCCCCAAACGCTTTTACCAGCATCAGGATTATTGCCACCGGAAGTTAAAACAACGAAGCCCGGTAAATTTTTATTTTCAGATCCCATACCATAGGTAACCCATGATCCGATGCTGGGTCTTCCTAATCTAGCTGAACCCGTTTGCATTAATAACTGAGCTGGTGCATGATTAAACTGATCAGTTGTAACTGCATTGAGCATCGCTATTTCATCTGCTACTGTAGAAAGATGAGGTAAGTTATCTGATAACCATAAGCCGCTCTGGCCATATTGATTAAATTTTGCTTGTGGCCCAAGCATTTTAGGAACGCCACGAATGAATGCAAACTTTTTGCCTTCTAGTAATGATTGCGGGCAATCCTGACCATCTAGCTTAGCAAGTTCAGGCTTATAACTAAATAACTCAAGCTGGGAAGGTGCGCCTGCCATGTGTAAATAAATGACAGATTTTGCTTTACCAGGAAACATCGGCGAGCGCGGTGCCAATGGGTTGGAAGCATCAAACAATTTACCAGAAGCATCTGACGAGTTGGTTCCGCAGCTACCTAGCAATGAACCTAATGCCAAAGCACCAAATCCCATGGCGCTTTCCTTCAGAAAATGTCGGCGTGTATGCTGTTGTAATGCAGCATGCTCTGCCTCCTTTAACAATCGTTGAATCAGTATTTCATTCTTCATTATCAAAAATATTTTCGCGTCATCTATAAAATAACATTATGTTAATAGCTACATCATTCTCTAATTCTGCTTTTTTAGCCTGAATTAAGGAGAACATTTAAATCTAATTTTTATTTAGCCACTCGTCCATGTTCAACATGGCTCCTGCAACTATTACCATTGCTGCTGTTTCGGCATTACTGCCTTTTTCTATCGCTTTCAGACCAACAATTGCATGCATAGCCTTCTTATCCTTTTTAAATTTATTCAATGCTGTAGTATACAAATCAACAAGTGCTTTTTTCCTGATTGGTGAAATAGGTTTATACATCATCATTTCATAACCTTTCTGAATCTGCTTATTAGCTTCATTACCTCCTATTTTTTGCATACGGAAAGCTAAGTTTCTAGCAATAACATGAGAAGTAGAATCATTTAATGAAGTTAATGCCTGCAAAGGAGTATTGGTTCTTATTCTACGTGGGATACAGACTTCTCTGGCACCTCCATCAAATGTCATCATGGATGGATAAGGTGCTGTTCTTTTTAAGAAAGTGTAAAGTGCTCTTCTAAATTGATCTTCATTCTCACTCATCTTCCAAACATCCCCGTTGTATGGAGAACGCCAAATTCCTGTGGGCTGAAATGGCATGACACTTTTGCCATACATTTTTTCACTCAACAGCTTACTAACCTCAAGCCCCTGATCTCTCAACTGTTCAGCTGATAATCTTATCCTCGACCCTCTTGCATAAAATTTATTATTCGGATCTTTTTTAATCAGCTCCTCATTCACTTTAGAATCTTGTCTGTATGTTGCAGATGAAACGATATCTTTTAATAATCGCTTGATACTCCAGTTATATTCATTCATGAATTTCCATGAAAGATGGTCGAGCAATTCTTTATGAGTAGGTGAAATACCCTGTGTTCCAAGGTCTTCTAGTGTTTCAGCTAATCCATATCCAAATAGCTGTTCCCATAAACGGTTCACCATTGTTCGGGCAACTAAAGGATTTTTCTTGTCTGTTAACCATAAAGCCATTCCAAACCTATTTCTGGGCACATTGGGTGGCAGTGGATTCATTATATCCGGAACATCAGCTTGAACTGCCTTACCTTTAACCATCCAGTTTCCTCTTACAAAAACATGGGTAGCTCTGTATTGTTCCTTATTATTTTCAAACATGATTGGAGTAGCATCTACTTTGGCCTGCATCAAATAATTAAAGTCATTATAAGCAATCTCATATCCTAGTTTACCTTTGCCAGGAAAAGTCTGATCAAATTGGAACCATTCAAACTGAACACCAGTTTCATCAGCGGTTTTTAGGGCTGGGCTATAATATTTAAAATATAGATTATGTTTCCCCTTTACATTAGGAAAGGCAGTACTTAGTACCTTCCATTCGCCTTTCGTATTAGATAATGGAATTGTTTTTACCAATTGTCCATTTAAGCTATCCAAGTAAATAAACCATTTACCAGCATCAATTTTACTGTTATACCGAAACATGAGTTGGTTTTTATTGTCCAGAACTACATTTTTTAGTCGACAGGTTCCTTTATTACGTAAGCCAGCATACCAACTACTGATCAGAGCTCCATTTACAAATTGATCACATTGCAGAGAATTTATTGTTGGCTGCCATGTTTTGAGAAAGACCTGATATTTTTTTGCTGCCGCCTCCGAAACATTACTTTTTAACCATCCGATCAATTGATTGAACTTTATACTATCTGCAGTATTATATTGGCGCAGCACCGGATATTCAGACTGGGTATCTTCATCACGACTATTGTTAAAAAAAGCAAGGAATTTATAATATTCATCGCTTTTAAAGGGATCATAAGGATGACTATGGCATTGAACACAGTTAAAACTTGTACCCATTACTGCGGTCCAGGTGGTATTTACCCTATCCATTACCGCAGCAGTCCTGAATTCTTCATTGTCTGTGCCTCCTTCATCGTTGGTCATAGTATTACGATGAAAAGCAGTAGCAATATACTTAGCATCATCAGGATCTGGCATCAAATCACCTGCAAGCTGCTCAATTAAAAAGTCGTTATATGGTTTATCTGCATTAAAAGCATTGATCAACCAATCGCGGTATTTCCAAATATTTCGAGCACGATCTGCTTCATAACCCCTTGTATCAGCAAAACGGGCAAGATCTAGCCACAGGCTGGTCCACCTTTCGCCATAGCGTGATGATGCCAAAAGATCATTAACAAGGTTTTCATAGGCCTTTTCAGAATTATCTTTGAGATATTTTGCTGCAATTTGTTCTGAAGCGGGCATGCCTATAAGATCTAGGCTAAGTCTACGGAGCAATGTTGCTTTATCAGCTTCAGTTGAAGGCTTTAACTTTTCTTCCTCCAATTTTTGATAAACAAACTGGTCTATATCAGTTTTAATCCATTGATTAGTATAATCAGGAACATCCTGTTTTTTAACAGGAATATAAGCCCAATGCTCACCCCATTTTGCTCCTTCCTTAATCCATTGACGTAAAATAGTTATTTCATCCTTTGAAAGTGCTTCATGCTTATAAGGCATCCTTTCATTTGGATCAGCATGTGTTATCCGTTTGATAAGTTCGCTCTCATCTGGATTTCCTGGGAGTATTGCAGGCTTACCTGATTCAGTTTTCCCGAGTGCTTCTTCCTGAAATAACAAGCTGAATCCTGCTTCCTGCTTTACACCACCATGGCATGAAATACACTTTTTATTGATAATAGGTTTTACCTGAGTATTATAATCGACCTCAGGAGCAGGTATTGCTAATTTATATAACAGCGCTACAATGATTAGCAGCGACGCTATAATAATGAGTTTTTTTGAATAGAACAGCTTCATAGTACACTAGTTATTTTAAAGATATAAATTCCTATTAAGAATATGACCCTACTGAGCTGAAACTCGAAAAAAAATATGGAATTGCTACAAAATTAAACTCGATTCGGAACATAATATAATCCCTGTCGGAATAAAAAAACCTGACTGTATTGAGCATGAATTATTAATAAATAATAAAAGTCTTAAAAATTGTGTAGTATAGCTGATCAAGAGCATTTAATCAAAATACAGTAACAAAGTAGGTAGGAAAGCGGAAAGCTGAAAGGCAAAAGCGGAAAGCTGAAAGCGGAAAGCCGAAAGCCGAAAGCGGAAAGCCGAAAGGCAAAAGCAAGAAGCAAAATCCACCTATAACATACAACTTATTACTTATAACTTATAACCTACAACTTATAACCTACAACTTAAAACCTACAACCTACAACTTACAACCTACAACCTTAAACTTAAAACTCAACAATGAGCTCCATAGCCATCATCGATCTAGGCACCAATACTTTTCATTTATTGATTGCTGAAATCAATGAAAATAAGCCGAAGGTTATTTTTCAGGAAACTATTGCGGTGAAACTTGGCGAAGGTGGTATGAGAGATGGCATGATCAATGATTTGGCATTTGATCGTGGAGTTTCTGCTATCAGGCAGTTTAAGACTTCCATTGATCATCATGGAGTATTTCAGATTAAAGCTTTTGCAACATCTGCTTTACGATCTGCTTTAAATAGCGAAAACTTTATCAAGAAAATAGTGACAGAAACCGGAATAAAGATTGAAATAATTGATGGAAACAGAGAAGCAGAATTGATTTTTTCTGGTGTTCGCGCGGCAATCAATATGAAAGACCAAAGCAGTTTGATCATGGATATTGGAGGTGGAAGTGTTGAATTCATCATTTGCGATCAAGATCAACTATTCTGGAAAAAAAGCTTTGATATAGGTTCTGCTAGGCTTATGGATCAGTTTCACAAATCAGACCCAATTTCAGAATCGAATATTACCGAACTCCATTCCTATTTGAATGTAGTACTTATTAATTTGAAAACCCAATTGGATAGTTTTAAACCCAAACAATTGATAGGTTCGGCAGGGGCATTTGAAACATTTGCAAGTATGCTCGACCCGAACTTCATCATTCAATTTGAAAAACCTGAATTCACTATTGACCTTGATCAATTCAAAAAAATATCAAAATTCATCATTGAAAGTAATCATGAAGAGCGGGCTGTGACTGCTGGAATTCCAGCGGTAAGAGTTGATATGATTGTTGTAGCAACTCTATTAACTCGTTATGTACTTGATCTACATGAATTCAAAACTCTAAAACTTTCAACACACTCACTGAAAGAAGGAGTATTATTTGAAATGATCTGATTTATTAAACCCGATACGGTCAATCAACAAGATTGCATAATTCTTGATATAGACGATGAGTCGGAAGTCCCATAATATTACTGTAAGAACCAATAATCTTATCAATAGCAACAAGCCCGATCCATTCTTGAATACCATAAGCACCTGCCTTATCCATTGGATGATAATTAGAAATATAATATCGAATCTGCTCAGAATTAATGGGTTTAAAGAATACTTCTGATAATTCAAAAAAACTTTTAATCTGATGATCTTTAAGCAAGCTTACTGCAGTAATAACCTCATGCCTCTTGCCCGACAGATCTGAAAGAATTTCAAAAGCATGATCTTCATTTTTAGGTTTACCCAAAATTTTTCCTTCAAGTAAAACGATCGTATCGGCTGTGATAACGATCTCATCTTTTATCACTTCATCAAATGCTCTAATTTTTTTTTCTGCAATATAAACAGCTATCTCTGAAGGCGATAAGTTGGAAGGATAACTTTCATCAACATCCTTTAGTACAACTGTGAAATCAATTCCCATCAGTTGTAGTAATTCCTGTCTGCGTGGCGACTTAGAAGCCAATACTATAGGAGGAAATTTTTCGATCATCGCTTTAAAATTTCAGCAAAAATAAGAAAAGCGGCCAGAAGCCGCTTTTCAATTTATAAAATCTAAGTTTAATTACTTCTCATTCTACTTCGACGTTCTTCTAAGATTGCTTGATAAGCCTTTTTTTGCTCATCATTCAAAATAACATTAACCATTTTAGTGGTTTCTTCCTGAACGGGCATCATCTTTGGACGCATGGCACTAAAATCACCATTAAGGGTTTTTGCAATACTATCAATCTGAATTGCTGACCACAGAAATACTGAAGCCAGTTTTACTTTTTGATCCTGGCTTAGTTTTAATGATTCAAGTTGAGAAAGCTGACGTGTTGCTCTTTCTTCAGGTGTTCCCATTTGCATTCTACCCTGAGCGCTCGCAGTAATTGTGAAACTAAGAACGAGTCCGAAAATAATTAATAGTTTTTTCATCTGTTTACTAATTTATAATTTGACAGAAATATAAACAAAAAGTTTAATGTAAAAAAAATTAAACTACTTTGGATCCATCAGTAGCAGAAGGATCTACATCAGTCCATAAGTTCTGAATCTTTAAAACCTTCTCAACAATATCTCTTACACATCCATCGCCTCCATTTTTTGAAGAAATATAATGTGAAATTGCTTTTATTTCTTCTACGGCATCTAGCGGGCAAACAGCAAGACCAGCTAGTTTCATAATCTGTAGATCGGGAATATCGTCGCCCATAAATAATACCTGATCAGGAGTAAGGTCATTTTGAATCAGGTAATTAGAATAAACTTCAAGCTTTGAGTCAAGTCCCAAAAAAACATCCTGGATTCCTAGTCCCTTTAAACGATACTCAATACCTTTTGAACGCGCACCAGAAAGAGCTGCTACCTTAATTCCATTTTTTACTGCTAGCTGCAATGCATAGCCATCCTTAATATTAAATTGTCTGAGCTGCTCTCCTGATTCAGTCAAGAGCAAAATGCCATTGGTAAGCACTCCATCTACATCCAGAATAATTGCTTTAATATGGTTGAGTTTTTCGAGGAACATGAGGACTATTGTGAGTTGTATGTTGTCTGTTATCTGTTGTCTGAGGTAGGAGGTCTGAAGTCTGAAAAAAAGTAGAGAATCTCAATTAGCACCACAAAGTCTTTACCTGATAGCTATTGGGTCTTTGCTCCTGGTTCTTGATTCTGTTTTTCAAGTTCTAGCTTTCAGCTTTCTCCTTTAGGCTTTCAGCTGGTTCCTTGTTCTTGGTTCCATTTTCAGTTGTCTGAGGTATGAGGTATGATGTATGAGATTTGGCTTCAGACTTCCAACTTCAGACTTCAGACCTCTGACTTCCGACTTCCGACCTCTGACTTCCGACCTCCGACTTCCTATTGATTATCGCGCCATTCGTAAACCCATGCAGACTGAATCTGTTCCAAATGACCTTCATTACTTTCTTCGCGAGTACCTGCAAAATTAGGCAAACTTAATATCCACTCCAGAAGATCCGTAAATCGTATTCTATAAATCTGGGATTCACCAAAATCATCTCC
>CAMDQV010000051.1 GCA_945906015.1 Pedobacter schmidteae
AGCTTCCTCCTTTCAGCTTCCTAAACCCTTCCCTAAATAAATTAAAAAATAATCACTCAACTATTTGATAATTAATAAGACTTTCCTATCTTTGCCCTCCCTTTAGAGGGGTTTACTATGTCTTGAACGAAGCCCTACTGCTTCGATGGACACAAATTGATTAAAGAAAATGTCAGGAATTATTGGAAAAAAAGTAGGAATGACCAGCATATTCGATGCTGAAGGGAAAAATATCCCTTGTACAGTGATCGAAGCTGGGCCATGCGTAGTAACCCAACTACGTACCGTCGATACAGACGGCTACACAGCAGTTCAGTTAGCTTTCGACGACAAGAAAGAGAAAAACACAAGCGGTCCATTAAAGGGGCATTTCACAAAAGCTAAAACTACTCCTAAGCGTAAGCTTGTTGAGTTTAAGAATTTTGAAGATGTGAAATCTCTTGGTGATATTGTAAGTGTTGAGATCTTCGCTGAAGGCGATTTTGTCGATGTAGTTGGAACTTCAAAAGGTAAAGGTTTTCAGGGTGTTGTAAAACGTCATGGATTTGGTGGTGTTGGTGGTCAAACACACGGACAGCATAACCGTTTAAGAGCTCCAGGTTCACTGGGTGCATCTTCATGGCCTTCTCGTGTATTCAAAGGTATGCGTATGGCAGGCCGTATGGGTGGCGACCGCGTCAAAATTCAGAATCTTCAGGTTTTGAAAGTTTATTCAGAGCAAAACTTATTAGTGATTAGCGGTTCAATTCCGGGAGCTAAGGGTTCTTACGTAATCGTTGATAAATAAGAAGATGGAAGTTAAGGTTATAAATATATCAGGCAAAGAAACAGGTGCCAAGGTGCAACTTCCTGATGCAATCTTCGCAGTAGAACCAAACGATCATGCGATCTATTTAGATGTAAAGCAATACTTGGCAAATCAGCGCCAAGGAACGCATAAGTCTAAGCAACGTAATGAGATTGCCGGATCTACCAAAAAATTATACAAACAAAAAGGTACAGGTGGTGCCCGTTCAGGATCTATCAAGTCTCCATTATTTAATGGTGGTGGTCGTGTATTCGGTCCGCAGCCACGCGACTACAGTTTCAAGCTTAATAAAAAGCTTAAATCTTTAGCTCGTAAATCTGCACTTACCTATAAAGCAAAAGATAATAACATTGTTGTTCTCGAAGCGTTCTCTTTTGACTCGATCAAAACTGCAAACTACGTGAAAATCATGGCTGATCTGAAACTAACTGATGCTAAAACATTATTAGTATTGCCAGCTGCAAATAACAATGTTTATTTATCAAGCAGAAATTTAAAGAAAGCAAAAGTAGTTACTGCAGCAGAATTAAATACATATGATGTATTGAACTCAGGAACTTTATTGCTAACAACTGAAACTGTTAAAACATTGGAGGAGGCGTTCGCTAAATAAGATGGAAATTTTAAAGAAACCAATTCTAACCGAGAAAGCATCAGCTTTAACTGAAAAGTTAAACCGCTTCTCATTCAAGGTTGATCACAGAGCCAACAAATTAGAGATCAAAGGTGCGATCGAAAAAATGTATGGAGTGAATATCCAGGCTATCAATACGATAGTTGTTTATGGAAAAACAAAATCGCGTAACACTAAGGCTGGTGTTGTAACAGGAAATGCTCCGAAGTACAAAAAAGCAATAGTAACGCTAAAAGATGGTGAAACCATTGACTTTTACAGCAATATTTAATTAAGACATGGCAGTAAGAAGATTTAAACCGGTTACCCCGGGTACTCGTTTCAGAGTAGGAGGAGTTTTCTCTGATGTAACGACTAACGTTCCAGAAAAATCGTTAGTTACTAGCATCAAGAATTCCGGTGGTAGAAATAATTCCGGTAAAATGACTATGCGTTATCTCGGTGGGGGACATAAAAAGTCATACCGATTGATTGATTTTAAACGCGACAAAAATGATATCCCCGCAACTGTTGCCACAATTGAGTACGATCCGAATCGTAGTGCACGTATCGCCCTGGTAAATTATGCCGATGGTGAAAAACGTTACATTATTGCTCCGGAAGGCTTAAAGGTTGGAATGAAGGTTGTTTCAGGTGAAGCTTCGGCTCCTGAGATCGGAAATGCACTTGCTTTGAAGAACATTCCGCTAGGATCTATCATTCACAACATTGAACTTAACCCCGGACAAGGTGCGATCATCGCACGTAGTGCAGGTGCTTATGCTCAGCTTTCAGCACGTGATGGTAAATATGCGATCATTAAAATGCCTTCTGGCGAAACTCGTATGATCCTGGCTACTTGTATGGCAACTATCGGAACTGTTTCAAACTCCGAAAAAGCAAATGAAGTATTAGGTAAAGCAGGTAGAAAACGTTGGTTAGGTCGTCGTCCAAGAGTAAGAGGTGTAGCCATGAACCCGGTCGATCACCCAATGGGTGGTGGTGAAGGTAGATCATCAGGTGGTCATCCTCGCTCAAGAAAAGGTTTATTAGCAAAAGGCTTTAAAACCCGCGACAAAAAGAAAGCATCTGATCGTTACATCATAGAGAGAAGGAAGAAATAATGGCACGTTCAATAAAAAAAGGACCCTATATAGATCATAACGTAGCGAAGAAAGTAGCTACGCAAAATGAGGGTATTAAGAAAACTGTGATCAAAACTTGGTCACGTAGGTCAATGATTTCTCCGGATTTTGTTGGTCATACATTTGCAGTTCACAACGGAAATAAATTTATTCCTGTATATGTAACTGAGAACATGGTTGGGCATAAGCTTGGTGAATTTTCTCCAACCAGAACATTTAGAGGTCACTCTGATAAGAAAAAATAAGCAATGGAAGCAATAGCAAAACTAAATAATTGCCCTACCTCACCACGTAAGATGAGATTGGTTGTTGATCTGATCAGAGGTGAACGGGTTGAGAAAGCCTTATATATTTTGAAATTTACCAATAAAGAGGCTGCAATACGAGTTGAGAAACTTTTGTTATCAGCAATCAAAAATTGGGAATCAAAAAATGAAGGTCAACGCCCTGAAGACAATGAATTGTTTGTGAAAACGATCATGGTTGATGGCGGACGCCAGTTAAAGAGATTAAGACCAGCTCCACAGGGTCGCGGACATAGAATTCGTAAGCGTTCTAACCACGTAACTTTGATAGTTGACAGTAAAATTAGTGAACCAATAACTAAGTAAGGAGAAATGGGACAAAAAGCACATCCAATAGGTAACAGATTAGGAATCATCAAAGGTTGGGATTCTAATTGGTTTGGTGGAAACGATTACTCCGAGAAATTAGTTGAGGACGAAAAGATCAGAAAATACCTGGCAGCACGTATTTCAAAAGGCGGAATATCCAAAGTGGTTATCGAGCGTACCTTGAAGCGTATCACCATCACTATTCACACTGCCCGTCCGGGTATCGTGATTGGAAAAGGTGGTCAGGAAGTTGATAAGATCAAAGAAGAGCTTAAAAAACTGACAAAGAAAGACGTACAGATCAATATTTTTGAGATCAAACGTCCTGAATTAGATGCACAATTAGTAGGTGAAGGAGTTGCAAAGCAATTAGAAGCAAGGATTTCTTTCCGTCGTGCCATGAAAACTTCAATCGCATCAACCATGCGTATGGGAGCTGAAGGTATCAAAATTATGTGTTCAGGTCGTTTAGGTGGTGCAGAAATGGCACGTACCGAGCAATATAAAGATGGACGTGTGCCATTGCATACCTTCCGTGCTGATATAGATTACGCTTTATCTGAAGCCCTTACCACGTATGGTAAGATTGGTGTTAAAGTTTGGATCATGAAAGGCGAAGTTTACGGAAAACGTGATCTTTCTCCAAACATTGGTCAAACAACTGGAGTAAAAGGTAGAGGCCCTGAAGGTGGCGTAGCACCATTTGCTGGTGGCGGCGAAAGACGCGGTGGTGGCGACAGACGTACGGATAATCGTGGTGGTGGTGGCGACAGACGTGGCGGTGATAACCGTGGCGGAGGTCAAAATCGCGGCGGCGGACCAGGTGCAGGTGGCCAAAATCGTAGCGGTGGACCAGGTGGTCAGAATCGTGGCGGTAATGCCGTTGTTGCGGGTGGTTTTAGAGGTAAGAAATAATTAAAAGTAAGTAATTAGTAGTTAGTAGATAGTAGTTAGTAGTTAGTAATCAAAGACTAGCTTAACAACTAACCAAAAACAACAATATAATAAAATAAGAACATGTTACAGCCAAAGAGAACGAAATTCAGAAAGATGCAGAAGGGTAAAATGAAAGGTCTGACCGGTCGCGGTGCAGAATTAGCCTTTGGTTCTTTCGGAATTAAATCATTAGAGCCGGCCTGGATAACCAGTCGTCAGATAGAAGCTGCTCGTATTGCCGTTACCCGTTTCATGAAAAGGGAAGGTCAGGTTTGGATCCGTATATTCCCGGATAAGCCAGTTACGAAAAAGCCTGCTGAAGTACGTATGGGTAAAGGTAAAGGTGCTCCTGAGTATTGGGTAGCAGTTGTAAGACCTGGTAGAATGATCTTTGAAGCTGAAGGTGTATCTTTAGAAATTGCAAAAGAGGCCATGCGCTTAGCTGCTCAGAAATTACCAGTTCAAACAAAATTTGTGATTAGAAGAGATTTTGTAGAAGCATAAATTAGTAGCTAGTATTTAGTAGTTAGTTTTAGTAGTCTGACAAGCCTAACAACTAACCATCTAACCAACTAACCAACTAAAAAAAATGAAGAATTCAGAAATACAAGGACTAACAACCGAAGAAGTTATAGCCCGAATTAATGAAGAGAAAGCCAATCTCACAAAAATGAAATTTGCTCATACAGTTTCAGCTATTGAGAATCCTACTAGGATCACAAAAGTTAGAAAAGATGTAGCACGTTTAAACACAGAATTGACTAAGCGCAAGGCGGAAGCAAAAGCATCTGCTGCGACAGAGTCCGCTTCTGAATAAATAAAAGTCCAAAATGGAAAGACAATTAAGAAAAACAAGAACCGGGTTGGTAGTAAGTAACAAAATGGAGAAATCTATTGTTGTTTCTGTGGAGCGTAAAGTGAAGCACCCGATTTATGGTAAGTTCGTTAAGAAAACTACCAAATTTATGGCTCATGACGAGACTAACACATGCGGTATCGGTGATACAGTGTTAATCATGGAAACTCGTCCGCTGAGTAAGACCAAGAACTGGAGATTAGTGGAAATTTTAGAAAGAGCTAAGTAACATGGTACAACAGGAATCAAGACTGAATGTTGCTGACAACAGTGGAGCTAAACAAGTGTTAGTTATCCGCGTTTTAGGTGGTACCGGAAAGCGTTATGCATCCATAGGTGACAAAATAGTTGTCACTGTAAAGAGCGCTCTTCCATCAGGTAACATCAAAAAAGGATCTGTCTCAAAGGCAGTTGTTGTGAGAACAAAGAAAGAGATCAGAAGAAAAGATGGATCATATATCCGCTTTGACGATAATGCAGCTGTATTGCTGAACGCTCAGGACGAGCCGCGTGGAACACGTATATTCGGCCCTGTAGCTAGAGAGCTACGTGAAAAACAATTCATGAAGATTGTATCATTAGCACCGGAGGTTTTGTAAAATGGAAAAGAAAATAAAATCACAACCTAAGTTGAAAATCCGTAAAGGAGACCTAGTACAAGTTACTGCAGGTGATTCTAAAGGAAAACAAGGAAGGGTATTAGAAGTTCAGCTAGCTACTAGCAGAATTATAGTTGAAGGTGCCAACATGGTATCTAAACATACAAAACCAAATGCTGCCACTCCAAATGGAGGTATCATAAAGAAAGAAGCCAGTCTTCATATTTCCAATATCATGCTTGTTGATGCCAAAACTGGTAAACCAACTCGCGTAGGTAAACAGAAAAATGCGGATGGTAAATCAATACGCATCGCTAAAAAATCTGGGGAGGAAATTAAGTAATGGCTTACGTACCAAGATTAAAATCAAAATATAACGAGGAAATCGTTTCAGCTTTAAAGGATAAATTCCAGTATAAAAGCGTAATGCAGGTTCCTCGCTTGCAGAAAATTGCAATCAACCAAGGTGTTGGTGCAGCTGCAACCGATAAGAAATTAATTGATAATGCAATAAACGAAATGACCACTATTACCGGTCAGAAAGCGATTCCTGCAAAATCTAAGAAAGATATTTCTAACTTTAAATTACGTAAAGGAATGCCGATTGGTGTTCGTGTAACATTACGTGATAATAATATGTATGAGTTCCTTGATCGTTTGATCGCTGTAGCTTTGCCACGTATTCGTGATTTCAAAGGAATCAATGATAAAGGCTTTGATGGACGCGGAAATTATACATTAGGAGTAACTGAGCAGATTATCTTCCCTGAGATCAATATTGATCAGATCAATAAGATCATGGGTATGGATATCACTTTCGTAACTACTGCTAAAACAGATGTTGAAGCTTTAGAATTACTTAAGCAATTCGGTTTACCATTTAAAAATCAAACTACAATTCAACAATAATGGCTAAAGAAGGTGTAAAAGCACGTGAAGTTAAACGTGCCAGATTAGTTGCCAAGTTCGCAGATAAAAGAGCAGCCCTTAAAGCTGCTGGAGATTTTGAAGGTCTTGATAAATTACCTAAAAATTCTTCACCGGTACGTTTACACAATCGTTGTAAATTAACTGGTCGTCCTCGTGGTTATATGCGTCAGTTTGGTATTTCAAGGGTAACATTCCGTGAAATGGCATTGGCAGGTAAGATCCCGGGAGTGCGTAAGGCGTCCTGGTAAGAAAGATTAAAGATTAAAGCTAAAAGCTGAAAGCAGAAAGTAAGGTTAATCGGTTTGGCTTTTGCCTTTGTGCTTTGACCTTTCAGCTTAATAAAAAATTAACCGATAGCAGGTCGTTCCGAATAGGTTGGAAAGGAAACCACTATCAAAATAAATAAATAATGAATACAGATCCAATAGCAGATTATCTTACCAGAGTAAGGAATGCCATTAAGGCTAACCACCGCGTAGTAGAGATACCTGCATCGAACCTGAAAAAAGAGGTGACAAAAGTTCTTTTTGACAAAGGTTTCATTACTAATTATAAGTTTGAGGATACTAATACTCAGGGAACAATTAAGATCGCTTTGAAGTATAATCCAATTACTAAAATCTCGGCTATTCGCAATATTTCACGTGTGAGTACTCCAGGTTTAAGAAGATATGCTGGTGTTGATAACATGCCACGTGTATTAAACGGTTTAGGTATCGCTATTCTTTCTACTTCTAAAGGTATTATGACTGATAAAGAAGCTAAGAATTTGAATATTGGCGGTGAGGTTTTATGTTACGTTTATTAATAGGAGGATAAGAGAAGATGTCAAGAATAGGAAAAGCCCCGATTAATATTCCAGCAGGTGTTACTATATCAGTTTCTGATGTTAACCTTGTAACAGTTAAAGGACCAAAAGGTGAATTAACTCAGGATGTAGATACAGATATTAAGGTTAGCCAAGAAGACGGTATACTTACTGTTGAACGTCCTTCTGAGCAAAAACGTCATAAAGCTCTTCATGGTTTATATCGTTCATTGATCAATAACATGGTTGTTGGTGTTACTGAAGGATACAAATCACAACAAGAACTTGTTGGTGTTGGTTACCGTGCTACCAATGTAGGAAATACACTGGATCTGGTTTTAGGATTCTCTCACCATTTTGTGTTTGAATTGCCAAAAGAGATCAAGGTTACTACTACATCAGAAAAGGGTAAGAATCCGGTAATTATATTAGAGAGTATCGACAAGCAATTATTAGGACAAGTAGCAGCGAAAATTCGTTCACTTCGTGCCCCTGAGCCTTACAAAGGTAAAGGTATCAAGTTTGTAGGTGAAGTGTTAAGAAGAAAAGCTGGTAAATCAGCCGCTAAAAAATAATCATCATGGCAGGAATTAAATTATCTCGCAGAGAGCGAATCAAAAGAGGAATCAGAAAGAGATTAACAGGTTCTGCAGAGCGCCCGCGTTTGTCAGTGTACAGAAGCAATAAAGGGATATATGCTCAGATTATCGATGATAATAGCGGAATTACAATTGTTTCAGCATCATCTTTATCTAAAGATTTTGTTGCAAACGGAAACAAATCTGATCAATCAAAAGCAGTTGGTAAATCAGTAGCAGAGAAAGCATTAGCAGCTGGTGTAAGCCAGGTTGTTTTTGACAGAAATGGCTACCTGTACCATGGTCGTGTAAAATCACTGGCTGAAGGTGCACGTGAAGCTGGTTTAGTATTTTAATTAGCACCGGTTACAGCGATAATATATTAATAATATCGGTGTTATCATAAAATAAAGACAATGTCAACTATCAATATAAAAAGAGTAAAATCAAGCGAAATCGAATTAAAGGATCGCTTAGTTAGCATCCAACGTGTTGCTAAAGTTACCAAAGGTGGACGTACCTTCAGTTTTTCTGCTATCGTAGTGGTAGGAGATGAGAACGGAATCGTAGGGTTCGGACTTGGTAAGGCAAAAGAGGTTACAGAAGCAATTGCTAAAGGAATTGATGATGCAAAAAAGAACCTGGTAAAAGTTCCTGTAATTAACGGTACTGTTCCTCATGAGCAGATCGGTAAATACTCTGGAGGCTTCGTATTCATTAAGCCTGCTGCACCGGGTACCGGTGTTATTGCAGGTGGTGCAATGCGTGCGGTATTAGAAAGCGCAGGAATACATAATGTACTTGCAAAGTCAAAAGGTTCATCTAACCCGCATAACGTGGTTAAGGCAACAGTATTAGCACTTTCACAATTGCGTGATGCGTATACTGTAGCTCAGCAGCGTGGGGTGAATTTAAATAAAGTATTTAACGGATAATCATCATGGCTAAAATTAAAATAACCCAGATTAAAAGCGTTATCGATAGAAGCGAGCGTCAAAAAAGAACTATGCAGGCATTAGGTTTAAGAAGAATGAACCATTCTGTAGAGGTTGAAGCTAATCCGGCAATTATCGGAATGGTGAGAAAAGTTAATCATTTAGTAGCAGTAGAAAGTATCTAATCATGGACTTAAGTAACTTACAGCCTGCAGAAGGTTCAACAAAAAATAGAAAACGTATCGGTCGTGGAACCGGATCTGGTCGCGGTGGAACTTCCACTCGTGGTCATAAAGGTGCTGGATCACGTTCAGGATACAAGAGCAAGGTGGGTTTTGAAGGTGGTCAAATGCCTTTACAACGTCGTTTACCTAAGGTGGGTTTCAACCCAATTAACCGTACAGAATATGTAGGCGTTAATTTAGATGCATTGCAAGCCCTTGCTGAAAAGTATAATTTAACTTCTATCGATTTTGATACATTCAGAGAGCATGGTTTAGCTTCTAAGAATGACCTTGTCAAAATCTTAGGTAGAGGTGAAGTAAAGTCCAAACTGGATGTTAAAGCCCATGCATTCTCAGCTACAGCTCAAAAAGCGATCGAAGCTTTGGGTGGTGCAATAGTTAAACTATAATTATACATGAAGAAGTTTTTTACAACGCTATCCCATATTTGGAAAATTGAAGATTTAAGAGCGAGGATTTTATTCACGCTCTTATGTCTTTTAATTTATAGGATAGGTTCATTTATCGTACTTCCTGGTGTTGATTCTGCTTCTCTTGATGATGCTCAGGCAAAAGAAGGATTGCTCGGATTGCTGAATATGTTTGCCGGTGGATCTTTCTCCCGCGCATCTATCTTCGCATTGGGTGTTATGCCTTATATTTCTGCATCAATTGTAATGCAGTTGCTAGGTATTGCTGTACCTTATTTCCAAAAACTTCAAAAGGAAGGTGAGAGCGGACGTAAAAAAATCAATCAGTTTACACGTTATCTAACCATTATCATTACTGCCTTACAAGCAATTGGATATGTACGTTCACAGATCAGCCCTGATGCACGTTTGCTTTCAGAGCCTATGTTCACCATTTCCTCTATGTTTATATTAACAGCAGGAACCATGTTTGTGATGTGGTTAGGCGAGAAAATTACTGATAAAGGTATTGGAAACGGTATTTCTATGATCATCATGGTAGGTATCATCGCTCAATTACCTTTTGGTATTCTTTCTGAATTCAATTCTAGGATGGGAGCTCAGGGAGGTTTGATCTCATTTATTGTTGAGATCGCTGCTCTGTTCCTAGTGGTAATGTTTACTATCCTGATTGTTCAGGGTGTCAGAAAAATTCCAGTACAGTATGCCAAAAAGATCGTTGGCGCAAAACAATATGGTGGTGTACGTCAGTATATTCCATTAAAGGTAAATGCAGCTGGTGTTATGCCCATCATTTTCGCTCAGGCGATCATGTTCATACCCACAACCATTGGTTCATTTTTTCCATCTGCACAATCTTCTTTCTTGGCAGCGTTCAGTGATTATACATCTTTAACGTATAATTTGACCTTTGGCTTTATGATCATTGCCTTTACTTTCTTCTACACAGCTATTACCGTTAATCCGGTTCAAATGTC
>CAMDQV010000052.1 GCA_945906015.1 Pedobacter schmidteae
GGAAATATTATATCTCGTTCTTGTATTATTAGTGGTATTGTGTCAGGTGATATTCGTTCGTCTGACCATGCAGAAATAAAAAGTACAGCTAATATTGCTGGCAATATTTTGGCCAGATCTATTAGGATTGAACCTGGAGCGATAATAAATGGCTCCATTCGTATTGATGGTGAAATTGATGATCGTAAGCTTATTGAAGAGGTTGAAAGCAGGCTTCAGTTCAGAAAGCAGGTTGAGACTTCCACTGTTCCTTACCTAATTGTAGAACAACCCGATCTAGAGGTTGATCCTGAAAATGAGTTGCCGTCAGAATCTTTACCCCTTACAGAAAGGTCATCAGAGTTTAACAGGAGAACATTATAATTAGCAAATTTGGAAATTAGCAAATGGGATTTCGCTTATTCAGCATTGTCTATTATTAATCAGTAAATAAAATGGAGTTTTGGCAATCACTTTAGTATGTACCTTTAGTTATAGCCTTGATTTTTTATTCCGGAATTTGCTGACTTAAACAATGAAGCGTTCCAAAGCCCCAAATCAGGTCAATTGCACTAATTGGAATGATGGTTCTGTCAGGAAAACAATCTGCAATAATTTGCAGAGCCTCAAGGTCTTTTGGATCGTTAAACACAGGAACAAGTACCGATTTATTTAGAATCAAAAAATTTGCATAGCTGGCAGGCAAGCGTAATCCATCAAAATCGAGTCGCCCCGGCATAGGTAGGCAAACAATAGTTGGTGTGTTTCCGTTTTCTAATTTAGCATGCTCAAGGCGTTTCAAATTTTCTTGCAAGGCCTGGTAATTACTGTCTTTAGGATCAGATTCTACCACGGTTATGATCGTATCCTCATTAACAAATCTGCATAGATCATCAATATGTCCGTGGGTATCATCTCCCGCTATTCCATCAGCAAGCCAGATGGTGTTCGTAATTCCTAAAAATTCTTTGAAAATTGCCTCATAATCAGCTTTGGTAAATCCAGGGTTTCTTACCTGAATATCAGGATGCAGCAGGCATTCTTCTGAAGTAAGTAAGGTTCCTTTTCCATTTACATCGATGGCGCCTCCTTCAAGAATTACAGGCTTGCCTTTGTACATTACCTGCGTAGTTGGGATAGTTAAAAATGAGGAAACTGCTGAGGGTATAGTTCTGTCAAGTTGAAAATTCTTGTATTTAGCCCAAGCATTGAAGTTAAAATTTAAGGCCTCCCTTTTAATTCCGTTTTTAACAATGATCGGGCCCGAGTCGCGCATCCAATTTCTATTGGTCTTCTGGATGATATAGGATACATTTTTTAGCTCTACATGAGCTTTTTTAAGCATTCCATGAGTTTTTTCCTTTATTTTTTGATTCGCTACAACAAGGAAAACTTCCTCATAGCTTGCTATTTTTTTTATGAATTCAACAAAAGTCCACTGAACTGCCCCAAATTTTCCTGGCCAGTCATTTCCATTATAAGGGAAGCAAAGTAATATCCCCTGCTGTTTTTCCCATTCAGCGGGAAATCGTCTTTCAGTACTCATATTAACGGATCGCTCTTTTTGTGATGTCACCATAAGCATCAATCCTTCGGTCTCTAAAGAAAGGCCAGTTTTGGCGTACATTCTCCTGTAGTTGAAGGTCAACTTCTGCGATCAGAATCTCTTCCTGATCATGAGATGCTTGTGCCAGTATCTCACCCTGCGGGCCAGCAATAAAAGAAGAGCCCCAGAATTGAATCCCTTCAGTGCCGGGTACATATTTTTCTAATCCGATGCGGTTTGCTGCAGCTACATAAACACCATTTGCCACAGCATGCCCCTTCATTACATTCATCCAGGCCCCATGTTGTTTTTCGCCGAATTCAGCTTTCTCTAAGGGGTGCCATCCAATAGCTGTAGGATAGAATAATACCTCTGCTCCCTGTAAAGCTGTTAATCTTGCAGCTTCTGGATACCATTGGTCCCAGCAGATTAGCGTGCCTATTTTGCCTTTTTGAGTAGGAAAAGTTTTAAATCCGATATCTCCAGGTGTGAAGTAGAATTTTTCATAAAAATGAGGATCATCTGGGATATGCATTTTGCGGTATAATCCAGCTTCTGAGCCATCAGTATCAATAATGTAAGCACTATTATGATAAATACCTGCCATTCTTTTTTCAAAGAAAGGTACAATAATCACTACTCCAAGTTCTTTTGCAAGCGCACTAAAAGCAATAAAAGAGGTGCTATATAGAGGTTCAGCTAATGCAAAATTGTCTGTGTCCTCAGTCTGGCAGAAATAATGACTGCTGTATAATTCTGGTAGTGAGATAACTTCTGCTCCTTTTTTGGCGGCCTCACGTACCCAGGCGATGCATTTTTTTAAATTGTTTTCTGCAATATCATTCAGATTTAGCTGTAATACAGCTATCTTATAGGTGCTTTTTGACATATTGGAATGTATAGGAGCCGTAAAATGCAAAATTAGTGATTTTATTTAATAAGGCAGAGCTAGTTTGAATGGCTTTAAGCAACAGCCAACAAATACATGCTCTTTTACTTACTTAAATGTCAATCCTATTCCTAAGCGAATGCTTCCTAAATCAAAGCTATTGTCAATCTTGAAATTGGTAGGGAAGTCGAATTTCTGATAATTATAACCTGTTTGCAGGCCTAAATTTAAGCCCTTATTAACAGAAAAGGAGTAGGATAAACCAGCACCTGCTGTTAATCCTTTATTTAAATTATTGAAAAGTTTTACTGCATAACCCCCATAAACATCAACTTTTAAACCAATAAGGTCTGGATTCAAGTAGTATGAAGCATTTAGAGTGATTGGCAGTGTATTATAACTTGCTCCATTTGCCTTACGGTAATTATCTGTTCCCAATGCGAATCCAATTCCCATATGCTGATCAAGAAGCTTGGTAACGCCTGTTCTGGTTCGTAAACCACTAAACTTCGAATTGTCAGTTAAAGACGTACTGTTTTGAATTAAAGCGCTAACCTCTGTATAGTTGATTAGTCGCCTTTGTTGTGATTGTGCGCTCAGGCTCAGCATACAAATTGCGGAGATGAATAATATTGTGGCTGCTATTTTCATATATTAATTAGTATTTAATTCAGAATAAGAGCGAATATAATCACATTATAGGAAGTCTTTAATGCTTTTTCTATAATTTTAGGCCACAGCTAGATCGATGCGGATCTTTACGCTACAATACGAATGGGACTATCATTTACATCATTAAATTCTGGAAGCAATGGTAATTGTTACTACATTGAAAATCAGCAGGATGCAATACTTGTAGATGCAGGAATCACTTGTCTTGAAACCGAAAAGCGACTAGAACGTTTGGGCTTATCCATGAGTAAGGTGAGAGCTATTTTTGTATCTCATGAACATTCTGATCATATTAGGGGTGTTCCGGTAATTGCCAAAAAATATAAATTACCTGTTTTTATAACGGATGGCACTTTGAAAATGTCTGGATTTAGTTTAGAAAGTCATCTTTTAAAAACGTTTATAGCTCATGAGGCGGTTCAAATAGGAGATCTTGAAATTACAGCTTTCCCTAAATTTCATGATGCCACTGAACCACATAGCTTTATTGTTAGTTGCAATGGAATTAAAGTTGGCGTGTTTACTGATATCGGTATTCCATGTGAGCATGTTATTCGTTATTTCTCGAGCTGTCATGCAGCCTTCCTTGAGGCAAATTATGATGAAGATATGCTTGAAATCGGGCCATACCCCACTTATTTAAAAGCAAGGATCAGGGGTATACATGGTCATCTTTCTAATAAGCAGGCACTTGAATTATTCTGCACCAGTGGCACTCATATGAGCCACCTCCTGCTTTCACATTTATCTAGAGATAATAATAATCCTGCTCTTGTTTTAGAATTATTTAAGAGTAGATCGCAAGGTACCGAGATTATTGTGGCATCTAGAGAAATGGAGAGTAAAGTTTATCATATTAATTCTCAGCCTGCTGTACAGTCAGTGAAAAATGCAAAGACAAAATTTGTTCAATATTCTTTATTCAGCTGATTTTTTTCTATTAATTTCTATTTTTGTTTGTTCGGTATAGAACCTTATTTTAGTCAAATTCATCAGCCCTGTTGTCAAATAAAGCTTTTTCATTAGCCCCTAATATTTGATTTTATTATCTTAGTGCTAAACTAATAATCGCTTTGTATGTTATTACATATCTTGAACATTCTATTCTGCTTGTCTTTCTTGGCATTTGGCTGGGTTAATTTAAATGACAGGGATTCCTGGCTTTGGGTACCTATTTATATGGCAGCCTCCATTTTATGCGGTCTGGCTGGCTTTGAGATCTATTATCCGATAGCCTACCTTCTTTTGATTGTATTTTACCTGATCTATGCATTGGTATTATTTTTTGGTAAGGATGGTGTACGTGATTGGATAACCAAGTACAATACTCCAAGTATCACAGAGAGTATGAAGGCAACAAAACCATATATTGAAAAGACCCGTGAATTTTTTGGATTACTGATCATTTCTGCAGCTCTTGCCTTAAATTATTTTGTTTCAGGTGGTATTTAATCCTGAATTCCTTATTTAGGCTTAAGATTCTTCCTAATTTTTATTAAATTTCGCAATATTTAATTCCTTCTGATATTCAATTTTGTGGGCATGTTTGATTACGATGCAGAAAGATTTAGGGTACTCATTACTGAGCTAACCCGTTCTAATGTTACTACAGAAACCTGGCAATGGTTAAGTGATAAGTTCTTAGCCCCTGAAACTTCAGTTGTTAATTCAGCTTTTGCAATGATGCCCAGGAAAACCGGAAAGTTGCCTCTGACAGAAAGCATAGAACTTCGGGCTGAAATTGAAAAACTCAAACCAGGTTTTATTTTAGAAGGCTGGACTATTGACAGATTAAGCCGGCTTTGTTTGCTAGTGCAGCTTGATGCCACAGATAAAGCAAAATATTTTAAGACCATAGAGAATTTATTTCTAGCAGCTGAAATTCAAGAGCTTGTGGCACTCTATTCTTCATTGCCTTTATTGGCATGGCCTGAATTATGGAAAATGAGATGTGCGGAGGGTATCAGAAGCAATATCGGACTCGTTTTAGAAGCAATTATGTACAATAATCCTTACCCATTTAACTATCTTGATGAAAAAGCATGGAATCAGTTAATACTCAAAGCTTTTTTTACGGATAAGGATCTGAACAAAATACCAGGGATCGATGAACGTGCTAACGCTGAGCTTGCTGCAACACTAATCGATTTTGCCCATGAACGTTGGTCAGCGCATAGAAAAATAAATCCTCATCTTTGGCGGCTAACAAGTAAATTTATTGATGACAACCTTTTGATTGATCTAAAGAGAGTGTTTGAAGAGGGAAGCTTGAAAGACAGGCAGGCGGCAGCGCTAACGGTATATCAGTCTGATTCTGGTTCGGCTAAGATGCTGCTGAATAACTATCCCGAACTAGTAAAGGCTATTGAGAACAAAGAAATTACGTGGAGCAGTATTACTCCCGAAGTTTAATATTATATTAATTTTATGTGTTGTAGCCATTCATTTGAAGACAGAAAGCCCCAGGTTGTAGCTGAAGCTATGAACTTGGATATCATCAAGGGTATGAAATTTTTCGACCCTCATGTTCATATGAGCTCAAGAACTACCGATGATTATCAGGCAATGGCTGATGCCGGAATTGTGGCATTGATTGAGCCTGCTTTTTGGTTAGGCCAGCCCCGTACGGGCATTGATAGCTTCCGTGATTATTATAGCAGCCTTGTAGGTTGGGAGCGGTTTCGCTCGTCCCAATTTGGAATTAAACATTATTGTACCATCGGGTTAAACTCGCGCGAAGCAAATAACGAACAACTTGCCGAACAAGTAATGGAACTCTTGCCACTTTTTATCTATAAAGAAGGCGTAGTTGGGATAGGTGAAATTGGTTTTGATGACCAAACTGCAGCTGAAGATAAGTATTACCGGATGCAGCTTGAACTTGCCAAAGAAGCAGGACTCCCCATTCAGATACATACCCCGCATAGGGATAAGAAAAAAGGTACCCAACGAAGTATGGATATTGCCATTGAACATGGTATAGATCCTAAACTAGTTATTATTGATCATAATAATGAGGAAACTGTCAAAGAAGTTCTTGATCGAGGATTCTGGGCAGCATTTACCATTTATCCCTTCACTAAAATGGGTAATGAGCGTATGGTAGAGGTCGCAAAGTTGTATGGTTCGGAGCGCATCATGATCAACTCTGCAGCAGATTGGGGCATCAGCGACCCTTTAGCTGTGCCTAAAACAGCGGCCTTGATGAAATTGAAAGGTATTAGTGATCAGGATATCAAAATGATCACCTATTCTAATGCCATTGCCGCATTTGCACAAAGCGGGCAAATTGATCAGAATGATTTTATCAGTCCCTTAGCGGTTGATCAAACAGAAAAATTTGAAGGCAATACCGTTCTTCGGGGCGGTCAGCAACCAAGAACAGATAAATCATCGATCATCATCAGCTAGGTGGGTTTGAAAAAAATCATAGACTTTATTCGGTTAATGCGACCGGCAAACATTGTAACTTCTGTTGCGGATGTTTTGGCAGGGATTGCAATTTCAGGCTACTTGATGACTATTGAAACTGAATATTTCCCGGTATTAATGCTCTGCATTTCTACGATAGGATTATATGGTGGCGGGATAGTTTTTAATGATGTTTTTGATGCCGAGTTGGATAAAATCGAACGACCTGAACGAGCAATACCAAGCGGTGCTGTTAAGTTGAATGAAGCGGTATTTTTGGGTACTTTTCTTTTATTAACAGGTATTGCAGCTGCCTTTACAATCGCTACTCTATCCGGAATTATTGCAATTTTGATCGCTTTTTTTGCACTTCTTTACAATAAATACGCAAAGCATCATTTATTTCTAGGGCCATTGAATATGGGACTCTGCCGAGGATTAAATCTTTTACTTGGAGTCAGTATCATAGCTGTTTCACTCAATGAGTGGTATTTTCTCGGAATCGTACCCTTGATTTATATTTTTTCAATAACCATGATTAGTCAGGGAGAAGTACACGGTTCGAATAGAAATAAACTCTATTATGGAGCTTTTCTATATCTGCTAGTCATCAGTAGTTTGCTTTACCTATCCTTGACCAAAGGTCAAGTATTAATCGCCTTAATTTTCATCATTCCATTTACATGGATGATATTCAGACCCCTTTTTAGAGCAATTAAGGAACCTCTTGGAAAAAATATTGGCAAGGCGGTTAAAGCAGGAGTTATTTCTCTAACTTTAATGGATGCTGCCTGGGCGGCAGTTTTTGGATCTCCTGTTGCAGCAATTTGTATTGCATTATTGCTGCCATTATCTTTGTGGCTTGCAAAACGTTTTGCGGTTACTTAATTGAAAACTATCTTTATCATCAGATTAAAATAATAGGCCTGGCCCATTATTCTGCAAGAACACATCTGTACTATGAAATACCTTCAACAATCATTCCATGTAAAATTTGAATACAAAGTATTTTTTACTTCCGGACTTTTTAACCCATCGAGTACCCTGTTCAATGATTTTTTGAAAGGCCCTGGTATTATTCGTAAAATTCTTTTTGTTGTAGATCAAGGTGTAGGCCTTGAGGTAGTTCAGCAGTTGAAAGAGTATTTCAAAATTCATCATGCTGTACAATTAGTTCCTGAAATTATTATTGTTCCTGGGGGCGAGATATTAAAGAATGACATCCGGTATTTTGATCAGATCCTGGAAGCTGTGAATGAGCATAAGATAGACAGGCATTCATATGTTGCAGCTATTGGCGGTGGTTCGGTATTGGATCTTGTAGGATATGCTGCTGCAGTATCTCATCGGGGTATTCGGCATATACGAATACCTACTACAGTTTTATCACAGAATGATTCTGGTATTGGCGTTAAGAATGGAATTAATTATTTTGGGAAGAAAAATTTTCTGGGAACCTTCGCTCCTCCAATTGCAGTTTTTAACGATGAACTTTTTATAGATTCCCTCTCAGATCGCAATTATAGGTCGGGTATCTCTGAAGCCGTGAAAGTTGCGCTCATTAAAGATCCCGTATTTTTTGAATGGATTGAGTGCAATACAGATGCCTTGGTTAAGCGCGAGCGCCAAGTGATGAATTATCTGATCTGCAGGTGTGCAGAACTTCATATGCAGCATATTGCAGGCCTTGATCCATTTGAATCAGGCTCTTCACGTCCGCTAGATTTTGGTCACTGGAGTGCTCATAAACTTGAGCAATTATCAAATTTTGACGTGCTTCATGGCGAAGCAGTAGCCATGGGAATTGCACTTGATACCGTCTATTCTAATTTATGTGGTTATTTGTCTGAGCCAGAAAGCCAAAGAGTTATCGATCTTTTAAATAAGCTAGGTTTTGATCTGGTACATCCGATGATGGAAGTAAATGATAACAGATCACCGATTTTACTTGGCCTGGAAGAATTTCGTGAACACTTGGGTGGCGAGCTCACCATTATGCTGCTTGAAAAAATTGGGCAGGGAATTGAAGTTCATGAAATAGATCCTGAGCTGTTGAAAAAAGCTTCCCATTTATTACGTGTTAAGGCATGAAACTTCCGTCTGGGCATTTAAGCTATTGCACCAATATACATTCAGGTGAAAGCTGGATGGATCATTTTGAGGCCGTAAAGAAAAATTTTCCCATTATAAAAAAAGAGGTAAGCCCTGATCAGTCTATGGGCATTGGTTTGCGTTTATCAAATTCTGCCAGTACCGACCTGCTTGATCTGGATCAACTACAGATTTTTAAAGACTGGCTGAATGATAATAATGCCTATGTTTTTACCATGAATGGATTCCCTTACGGTGATTTTCATCATGCAATTGTGAAGGATCAGGTTCATGCGCCCGATTGGACTAGCCATGAGCGACTTAACTATACAATCAGGCTTTTTAAGATTCTTGCAGAACTTTTACCCGAGGGAATGGAAGGTGGGATTTCTACATCTCCGCTTAGTTATAGGCATTGGTTTTCGACTAAAGAATTGTCTGAAGAGGCAAAAAAAGCTGCAACTCGCAATATTATTCTTGTTGCCCAAGAGTTGTATAAGTTCAAAATAACGAATGGCATACAGATGCACCTGGATATTGAACCAGAGCCTGATGGCATGCTTGAAACTGGTGCTGAATTTATAGCCTGGTATGAAAATATGCTCATCCCTATGGCAAAGTCAATTTTGGCTAGTAGTTTAAACATCAGTGAGTCAGATGCCGAGGCATGTATAAAAGAGCATATTTGTTTATGTTACGATGTCTGTCATTTTGCCATCGGATATGAACAACATTCCGAGGTTTTGCAACAGCTTGATAAAAAAGGAATAAGAACCGGAAAGATTCAGATTAGTGCAGCGCTAAAGGCGGATATGCCTGCCGATATTAATTCAAGAGCAGGTATAACTGAAGCATTTTCAAAATATAATGAACCCACCTACCTGCATCAGGTAGTTGGCAGAAACGGTGATCATTCCTTGATTCGGTACAGAGATCTTCCGGAGGCTTTGGCCGACTCGCTAAACCCGATGGTGAATGAATGGCGTGCACATTTCCATGTTCCTGTATTTGCTGAAAATCTCCAACTTTTAAGATCTACTCAATCGGATATCGTTGAAGTTTTGAATATTCAGAAGAGCATGCCTTTTTCTGATCATCTGGAAGTTGAAACGTATACCTGGGAAGTGCTTCCTGAACCGTTAAAAATGCCAATTGATCAGAGTATCATTAGGGAGCTAAACTGGGTTAAAGGCCTATTAGAATAAAATCAATACCATGAAAAAAACAGTTGTTATTGATGTAGTTGGACTTTCAACTTCGCTTATAGGTGAGCATATGCCATTTTTGAGCAATTATGTAAGTCGTAAACACCTTACAAGAATAGAACCATTATTGCCGGCAGTGACCACCTCTACGCAATCAACCTACCTGACTGGTAAATGGCCATCAGAAACCGGTATCGTAGGTAATGGATGGTATGACCGTACAGACTGTGAGGTTAAATTCTGGAAGCAGTCCAATAAGCTGGTTAGCGGTGAAAAAATATGGGAAATTGCAAAAAAAGAGGACCCGTCTTTTACCTGTTCAATCCTATTCTGGTGGTATAACATGTACTCTAGCGCCGATTATGCGGTAACTCCAAGACCGAATTACCTTGCAGATGGCCGAAAGATGCCTGATTGTTATTCTAATCCAGCAAGCTTACGGGATCTACTGCAACAGAAATTGGGAGAGTTTCCTCTATTTCAGTTTTGGGGTCCTGGTGCTAATATTAAGTCTACTCAATGGATTGCGGATG
>CAMDQV010000053.1 GCA_945906015.1 Pedobacter schmidteae
CCCAGCCATTCCAGATCTACTAATTCTAGACCAGGATTTGAAGGCGTTTCAAGAAACACCATTTTGGTTTCGGGACGTAAGGCTGCTTCAAAATCTTCAGGATTTGAGGCATCGATGTAGGTTGTGGTAATTCCCCAGCGAGGTAGTAATTGCGTAAAAAGCTGGTGAGTGGATCCAAAAATTGAGCGAAAAGCAACAATATGATCACCACTACGTAGCAAACCCGCAATGGATGCAAAAACGGCTGCCATTCCTGACGAAAAGGCTAAACCTGCTTCAGCACCCTCAGAATCACGAACTTTCTCAATAAACTCGTTGGTGTTTGGATTTGAGTAACGCGAATAAATATTCCCTTCAACCTCATCGGCAAACATTGCTCTGCCATGTTCTGAATCATCAAAAACAAAACTGGATGTCAGATATAAAGGCACAGAATGCTCTCTGTTTGATGAACGAGGCACTTGGGTACGAATAAGCTTAGATTGTTCTTTCATTTTTTGCGAAGGTTTCGGCAAAAATACTTAATTAAATAAAATTAATCAGGTGCTTTTATATCTCTAAACTCGATTTAATAGTATTTAAACATAATTACAATCAGACTAAGTCCAGCAAATACTGCCGCTAATAATTTCCAACTGATTTTTCTAACCAAGGGTTTCTCATTTGAATGATTGACCAATGATGCCGTTGCCTTATTCAACTCCTTAACTTTATGAGCAAAATCACCTCCCAACGTATTTCTGAGCTTATTCATTTGCTGTAAGGTTAGATCTAGTTCATCAGGTAAATTAGTTTGAAATATCTCTTTGAGCCGTTTAGCAACTGTTGGCGATTTCCCATTAGTTGAGATTCCTATCTTAAGATCTCCCTTCTTAACAATAGATCCCAAATAAAAATCACATAGATCAGGCTTATCAGCTACATTGATCAATAAATGCTGCTGGCGCGCCAAAGACCTGATTTCTGTATTCAGTATATTATCTCCTGTTGCTATGATCACTAGGTCATGACCTTCTAGATCAGCAGCTTCAAATCTTTTTGAATGTAATTTAACCCTTGGATAATTGCCTATCAATTCAAGAAGTTTGGGCAAAAAGCTTTCAGCAACAATATTAATCTCCGTATCTGGGCTATTTGTTAGAACAGCCTCCAGTTTTTCAAGGCCGATGTTCCCTGCTCCAACAAGTAAAACCTTCAATTGGTTTAACTTTAGGAATACCGGAAAAAGCTGATTGCCTGTATTGTTTTCCAAAACTTGATTATTCTTGTTCTGAGAATTCATAAAATGCCTTTATTGGCTGAAACAAGGAATGCAGCCCCACAACCTCCCCAAATACAATCAGTGCAGGAGAATCTATTTTCTGATCCTGGGCAGATTCAAAGATTGTTCCCGCTGTAGCAACCACAAGCTTCTCGTTTTCCATCGTCCCATTTTGAATGACCGCTGCTGGCAAACGGTGCTTTCCCTCTGCAATAAATATGTCTGCGATATCCTTAAGCCTTTTGATGCCCATTAAAACCACAACCGTTGCATTAGATTTTGCAGCAGCATACAGATCTTTAGAAATCTCACCAGAACTGTTCGTTCCGGTAATTACCCAGAAACTTTCACTCGCACCACGATGGGTTAGTGGAATGCCCTGCAGGGCAGGCACAGAAATACTACTGGATATACCAGGAACCACCGTGGCCGGGATACTGTATGATGCAGCCATTTCCAATTCCTCAAATCCACGTCCAAAAACAAATGGATCACCTCCTTTTAATCGAACCACATGCCCATAGTTCAAAGCATAGTCGATCATTAACTTATTAATGGCTTCCTGAGAATAAGAATGGTCGCCGGAACGCTTACCTACGAATACTTTTATTGCATTTTCAGGAGCAAATTGCAGTAATTCACTATTAACAAGTGCGTCATAAAGAACTACATCTGCAGATTTGAGCACCCTTACACCCTTAAGGCTAATTAGTTCTGCATCACCAGGACCTGCACCTACCAGTGTAATTCTTGGTTCTTTAATTGAGTTATTTGTTTTTGTAATTATCATATTAATTTAACTCCTTTGCTATTTTAATTTTTCTAATAAAATCAACAGTTGATCCAAGATAAGCTCGGGCAAATTCTGCTGATGGCTCATTTTTATTTATTTTCAATACCAAATCAGCAAAGCTTTCTAATCCCTCAAGAATCTGACTGTCTTTATATTGCTCATCAAAATCACGAATAATTCCAACCTGTGTACTGCTATTGATTCCTTTATCCAGTAACAATGCTTTTGCACTGCTTATAAATACACTGTAGGCATGATAGATCGAATCAGAATATGCTTTCGCTTCCATTGATTCAATTGACCATTGCAGCTTTTCTTCTGCTTCAAGCAAGAGTGTTGAAACCAGGTCAATCATCACACCGGCACATTCTCCAACGCCAATTGCCGTTTCAAAGATCTCTTCGTGGCCCCAATCAACAAATTCATCCGGAGTTAATGTACTTAGATCGGCTAATGGCTTTAATAACTGGTAAAAATGATCTTTACCAAATCTGTCGTAAAAGTCGTTGAACAATTCATCCCCATTTTTATTCTGGCTATAATTATCCAAGATAACCCGAACCACGTCTTTGGTTCTTTTAGAAGGTACCTTAATTACTTTGTCTGCAGCACGCCCAACACCATCACCCACGGTACCGCCGCCCAATAGAACCTGGGCAGCAGGCACAACCTTTCCTGCAGCTTTGAGCGAACTTCCATGGAAACCAATATGCGCTAAACCATGTTGTCCGCAACTGTTCATACAGCCGCTGATCTTTATTTTTATATCCTGATTCTCTATCAGTTCGTCAAATTCTTCTGAGATCAGATCTTCAAGAACTCGTGCAAGTTCGGTGCTGTTTGAAATGCCTAGATTACAGGTATCCGTTCCGGGGCAGGTTGTAATATCACTGACACTGTCGAACCCTGGTTTTACAAAATCAAGCTCCTTCAATCGCTCAAACAAAACCGGTAAAGCCTCTTTATGAACATATTTGAGAAGTAAACCCTGATTAATTGTGATCCGGATTTCATCGGCTACCAATCCGTTGATTGCTGCAATAAATTTCCTCGCCTTGCTTGTTGGAATATCTCCAGTTGTAACCTTGATGTAAACACCATAAAAACCAGGTTGCTTTTGCTCAAAAACGTTAGTATCCAGCCATCTTTGATAAAGTAACTGATCTAAAATAGGTGCATCTGTCAGCTCTATTTTAGCAGGAATCTGCGGAAGATCAACCGTGTTACGATCAATGTTGAAATGTTTAATCCGGTTTGCAACTCTTTCTTGCGCGATCAGACTTAATACTTCATCAAGACCTAATTTTGCAACAAGAAATTTCATCCTTGCTTTATTTCTGTTACTACGTTCGCCATACCTGTCAAAAACACGCAATGTTGATTCTATGTAGGGAATCAGCTCATCTTCAGGCAAAAATTCATTCACCATATGGGCAATGAATGGCTGCGCTCCTAAACCTCCGCCAAATAAAACTTTAAATCCACGAACTTCTTTTCCTTCTTTGAGGATAAGTTTAGGAATAAAGCCTAGATCGTGGATATAGGTAAAGGCTGTATCCGCATCGCTCGAAGAAAAAGCGATCTTAAACTTTCTGCCCATCTCCTGACAGATTGGGTTACGAAGAAAATATTTGAAAGTTGCGTAGGCATAAGGTGATACATCAAAGGGCTCATTTGGGTCAATACCCGATGTTGGTGATGCCGTTACATTTCGCACAGTATTACCACAGGCCTCCCTAAGCGTAATATCATCCTGCTCGAGTTTAGCCCATAGCTCTGGAGTTCGGTCAAGGCTTACATAATGGATCTGAATATCCTGACGTGTTGTTAAATGAAGGTTGCTGCTTGCATATTCATCTGAGATGTCTGCAATACGCAAAAACTGCTTAAAACTAACTTTCCCAAATGGCAACTTGATCCTGATCATTTGAACACCGGGCTGCCTCTGACCGTAAATTCCACGGGCTAAACGCAGACTGCGGAACTTCTCATCATGTATCTTACCATCACGAAATTCTCTGATCTTTTTTTCAAGATCGACAATATCTTTTTGAACAATTGGATCTTCTAATTCTGTTCTGAAACTATTCATTAATTTTTTACAAAAAACAACCTCTTCTACCGGTGGGTGAAGAGGTTCATATAAATAAATCTTTATCTGGTCTTCTTCAATGTTTTACATACACATATAACAACAATCTAGTGTTGTTTCATTGTTCATATGGCAGTTAAAAATTTTCATTGATCAAATATAATACAAAGTATATAGATTTAGTAGACTTTTAGTTAAAATTTTTTTTATACCTCCGTATTTTCAATTAAAAGGCCTTCACGACGGATAACATCAGCAATACTGGTTTCACTTAAAATCTTCAAAGTTGCATTTCTAACTTCTAGAAACACATCTCTTACACCACATGTTGCTTCATTGCTGCATTCATCACACTTCTGATAGAAATTCAAGCTAACACATGGCAATAGTGCTACAGGGCCCCCGGTAAGACGCAACACCTGAACCACGAATATCTCAGCAGGATCTTTAACCAGCCCATATCCACCACCGGCTCCCTTCTTACTGTAAAGCAATCCTGCATTCCTGAGATCGAGTAGAATTTGTTCAAGGAATTTTTTCGGTATATGTTCATCAGAAGCAATTTTCGAGATCTGCATAGGTGCCTCCCCAAAATTTTTACCCAAAACCACGAGGGCTTTTATTGCATAACGCGTCTTTTTAGAAAGCATATAATTTCAGGAGTTTTAAGATAAAGCAAATTAACACAATTTCTTTTTGAATCCAATTTTTATCAGTTGTCTGTTATCTGTTATCAGTTGTCTGTTATCAGTTGTCTGTTAACTGCTTTGAAATGAAGCTAAATTATCTCAATACCCAATACTCAAAAAGTGGTTATCTGAGGTATGAGATATGAGATATGAAAAAAGCAGGGAATCTCAAATTAGCACTGAACAGTCTTTGTTCTTTAATCTTTGTTCTTGGCTCTTGGCTCTTGGTTCTGTATAGTTGGTTAGTAATTAGTTGGTTAGGTGGTTAGTAATATTTGTTATTTGAGGTCGGAGGTGCTGTTATGAAATGAAGCAGAATTTATCTTAATACTCACTACTCAATACCCAATACTCAAAAAGTAGTTATCTGAGGTATGAAGTATGAGGTCTGAAAAAAGCAGGGAATCTCAAATTAGTACTAAACAGTCTTTGTTCTTTAATCTTTGTTCTTGGCTCTTGGTTCCTGGTTCTTTATTCCTGATTCTAATTAATCGTTTTCTTAATTATTCTGCTTACCCTTAAAAGCAAGAACACAGAAATTATTGAAAGCAAGACAACAACATATACAAGCGTATCATAATGTTCCAGCGGTTTTAATTTATCATTTTGAACAACAATCATCCCACCAATAGCTGCGGCAATTCCGCCGGCAATCTGCTGAAGAGATGAATTGATTCCCATAAATGCCCCACGATCCTTTTTTTGAGGCAAAGCTGAGGTGAGTGCCATTGATGGAACCATCCGGCTCATGAAGCCCACCTGAAGACCAAGGTTCATAATCAGCACAATCCAGAACGAAACAGGCCCAAGATTCGCGTAAATGGTAATCACTACTATCAGAATAATTGATGCAATGGTAAACAAATGGAATTTATCGAAACGATCACTTAATTTTCCAACTATTGGCATAATGGTAAGCGTGCAAACTCCAGAAGCCATATAAATAAATGGAAGCTGTTGGGCTGTAATCTTCAAATTATTAATCACATAAGCACTTCCCCAGGGCAGCATCATAAAACTTCCCAAAGAAAGAAATGCAGTTGCCAGAAAACCTATCCGGTATTTCTTTAACGTTAGGGTTTGCCATAAATGTGCAATTGCATGCTGATCACTTTTTTGCTCAAGATGCTCATTAACGGGCTTCAATTTGAAAACAATAAAGAACCAAACAAGGATTGATAATACCACAATCATCAAAAATGGCGATTGCCAGCCCCAGGTATTCGCAATGTATAAGCTTAATGGAATGCCAAGAACCTGACTAGCTCCAAAACCCATTTGCAGGAAGCCAAACACCCTTCCTCTTTTCTCAAGTGGAAACAAGTCTGAAACAATAGCCATTGAAATCGAACCAATTACTCCCCCAAACAAACCGGTAAAAATACGTGCAGCCAAAAGCATAAAATAGGTTTGGCTTATCCCACAGAAAAATGTGCCGACAATGAAGCCGACATAAAAAAATAAAAGCAATTTCTTTCTGTCGAAACGATCAGCGAATCCGGCAGTAATCAGACCTGAGAATCCGGCACTGAAGGCGTATGCTGATACCGACCATCCAAACTGACTAGTACTCAGGTTCATGGATTTCATCAAGAGATCTCCAAGTGGTGAAATAACTATAAAATCAAGAACTACCGTAAACTGAGTCAGGGTTAGGATCAGTATTACAAAAATTTCATAAGATGAGAATTTCAGCTTTACGTCTTTAGATTCTGAACTCATCCTAAAATTTTATAACTGATCATGTCTCTTCTATCAAAATGGATATTGCACTGCAAGATAATGGTTTATACATTTAAACTAGATTAGATATTGAAACTGCTGTTTGGGCCGGGTAAAGCATAACACATAAAAATCCCTAAAACTTCTTCTTGTTCCTTATTCATTGTAATCCTATATTTAATCACACATTAAAAAAATCATATGCCTAAATTTATTTGCTTTCTGCTTCTATGCTCTATTAGCAGTTCAGTCATTTCTCAGGAAAGTACTGCCAAAAAAGATAATACAATCTACTATGGTAAAGAATCCTTCTTAATTGAGGGCACCGGAGTTGCAGAATCTGAAAAAGAAAGTCCGTATGACCGTTTACCGGCATCTTACAAGGATAAAGTCAGAAAGCCGGTTTGGGATCTGTCAAAAAACTCTGCTGGTATCTCTTTAAGATTCAATTCCAACTCCACTTCTGTAAAAGTTAAATGGGCTTTAATGAATGATACAAAAATGAACCATATGGCCGAAACAGGCATAAAAGGTGTTGATCTGTATTGCAAAGTTACGGGGGTATGGACCTACGTAAATACAGGCCGACCAACCGCAAAAGAAAATGAGGCTTCTCTGATCAATAGTCTTAGTCAAGTAGAAAGAGAATACAAACTCTATTTACCCCTTTATGATGGCACAACCAAAGTGGAAATTGGTATAGAAAGCGGCTGTACGATAACCAAGCCAGCTGAAGATAAAAAGCTGCCTATTGTTTTTTACGGAACCAGTATTTTGCAGGGAGGTTGTGCTTCAAGGCCCGGCATGGTGTTTACAAGCATCATATCCAGAAAGTTAAATGTGGATTGTATCAATTTTGGGTTTAGTGGTAATGGAAGAATGGATCCGCCAATGGCTGAGCTTATTTCTGGCATAAAGGCCTCCTATTATGTTATTGACTGTCTTCCGAATATGACTGCAAAACAAGTGACCGATAGTGTTATACCATTAGCCAAAGCTATACGTTCTAAAAATCCAAAAACTCCGATTGTATTTGTTGAAAACGTGGAGTATACCCGAGCCATTTTTCAAGCAAGTTTGCTAAATAGTATGAATGAGAAGAATCAGGCCTTGAAAACAGAGTTCGATAAATTAGTGCAGGGTGGAATGAAAGATCTTATTTATATCGGTGCTTCCGGATCAATCGGGACAGATAATGAGGGTACTGTAGATGGAACCCACTTAACCGATCTGGGCTATTTACGCTATGCAGATTATTTGATTGAAAAGTTTAAAGAGAATAAGCTTACGATCAGATGATTGTGAGCTTTTGATAAGTGTTCTCTTTTACAAAAAATATACAATAAAAGACGAGGTCAGATTAATTATTCTGATTTGGAAAGCAAAGCCATTGCTTTCTAGCTTCTGTAGCCGGGCTCTCCGCTGTAGCTTTTGCCGTGAAATTTTGATGTGATTAATAAAATTGATTCGGCAAAAGGCTGCCGCTTCAATCCCGTTTAGATTGCAGGGATAGTGGTTATTTATTTGCAGCTAAGATCTTATTAATAAAATTAAATCCTGAAGCTTGCAAGCCTTACAAAAGAACTACAACAGAGGCTAAATTAAACCGGGGCGGCAGCGGTAGCTTTTTTGCGATCAGGATTTTTCTCATTTACGATTTTTTGAATGCAAAAAACTAAAGCAGAGTACCGGACTGCCCAAACCAAAAGGCTTCTGCAGCACCTTTCCAAATTATAAAAAATAAAATTCAGCTTTATCCTCAGCTCACAATTCTACTTTAAGACTACCCCTTAAACCTCTCCTTCAAAAAACTACCGGTATAAGATCCATTTTCCAGCATCAGATCTTCAGGAACCCCTTCAAACACAACATTTCCGCCTCTATCACCACCTTCGGGACCAATATCAATTATCCAATCGGCGCATTTGATTACATCCATATTATGTTCTATAACAATAATGGTGTTTCCTTGCTCTATTAAAGCATCAAACGATTTAAGCAGTTTTTTAATGTCATGAAAATGAAGTCCGGTGGTAGGTTCATCAAAAATGAACAAGGTTTTACTGCTATTGTTTCCCTTAACCAGGAAAGATGCCAGTTTAATTCGTTGCGCTTCGCCGCCAGAAAGTGTGTTTGATGATTGCCCTAGATGAACATACCCTAATCCAACATCAGCAAGTGGTTTGATCTTTGCAGCAATTTTTGGTTCACCCTGAAAAAACTCAAGTGCTTCATCAATAGTCATGTCTAGCACCTCAAATACATTTTTTTCTTTATAAGTTACATCAAGAACATGCTGTTTAAAGCGCTTTCCATTGCAAGCTTCGCAAGGCAGATAAATATCTGCCATGAACTGCATTTCGATCTTCACTTCACCTTCGCCCTGGCAAACATCACAACGGCCACCTTCAACATTGAAAGAAAATGCAGACGGCTTCAAACCGGATGCCTTAGCAGCACCCTGCGAAGCAAATAAATTCCGGATCTCATCCCATGCCTTTACATAGGTAACCGGGTTAGATCTTGAAGAACGGCCAATTGGATTCTGATCTACTATTTCAACCTGTTCAATTTTATTAAAATCTCCCTCAATAGAATCATAAGCCCCCGTTTGTTCACCAGAATAATTTCCAATTGCTTTCTGCAAGGCCGGTTGTAAAATTCGCTTCACAAGTGATGTTTTCCCAGAACCGGAAACACCTGAAACCACACTTAAAACATTTAATGGGAATTTAACATCCACATTATTTAGATTATTCTCTCTAGCGCCCTTAATTTCAATGAAATCACTCCATTTTCTACGATTTTGTGGTATAACAATGGCTTGTTTTCCACTTAAGTATTGACCGGTAAGACTTGCATCTTCCTTCAATATTTCAGAGTAAGTACCTGTAAACACCAGTTGACCACCATGGGTACCCGCCTCCGGGCCAATATCAATAATATGATCAGCTGCCTTCATGATCTCTTCTTCATGCTCAACAACTAAAACAGTGTTTCCAACATCTCTCAATGAAATTAATACTTCAATAAGTCGTTGAGTATCCCTTGGATGAAGTCCGATACTTGGCTCATCCAAAACATATACTGAACCAACCAATGAGCTGCCCAATGAGGTAGCCAGATTTATCCGCTGCGATTCGCCACCTGAAAGGGTATTTGACAGTCTATTCAAGGTAAGGTAACTCAAGCCCACATCATTCAAAAATTTGATCCGGTTCGTAATTTCCATTAATAAACGCTTAGCGATCTTCATTCGAACTGGATCAAGTTCTAAACCCTGAAAAAAAACAAGTGCTTTATCCAAAGGCATCAAAACGATATCTGTAATAGAATGGTCGACGATCTTTACGTTTGAAGTATCCTCACGCAGACGACTGCCAAGACATTCTGGGCAGTTTGTCTTACCGCGATACCTTGAAAGCATAACACGGTATTGAATTTTATACGTTTGCGCCTCAAGCTCCTTGAAAAAATTATCTAGTCCGCTAAAGTATTCGTTACCAGACCATACTAATTTTTTTTGCTCTGCTGTAAGCTGATTATAAGAACGATGAATAGGGAAATCGAATTTTAAGGCATTTTTAACGAGCTTATTCAGCCATTCGCCCATTTTTTCGCCTCTCCAGGGAGCGATGGCCCCATCGTAAACCGACTTGCTTTTATCCGGAATGACAAGGTCTTCATCAATACCAATTATCTTACCATAACCTTCA
>CAMDQV010000054.1 GCA_945906015.1 Pedobacter schmidteae
AGCTGTGATTGTTCCTTTTTTGGATTGGAGGTTGAATAAATCGTCAACAGGCGCTATAAAAAAATTAATGTGGGTTAATGCAGAAGCTGCAGGTTTTGAAAAATTCAATTCTTTACCAGTTGATTATACTAAAAGCTTGGCATCTACTGTTTTTGCAAGCGAATATTTTGAAGAAATGTTGCTCAACTATATGGATGAGTTAAATACGCTTTATGTTGCAAGCACCAGGGCTAAGGATTATCTCTGTATTATTTGCCCTAAAACACCGATCGTAAAACCAACCAGTAAAGTTCCTCCAAATGATATCCAGTTTTTTCTTTCTGAATTGTTTAAGTCTGATGGAACTGATGAATTTAACTTGATTTTTGAGGATAACCTATATAGTTTTGGTGAAATGCCAGTTCATGTTCAAAAAAATGATTCGCCCAAGGATCATGGCCAATTGATTATTCATGATTATCATGTGAATGAGCAACTCACTGAGCGTTTTAAGCGAAATAGTATGAATGAAGATAACTGGTTCAATGCTAAGCAAAGAAAAGGAATAGTACTTCATAAAATCCTCGAAACATTAACTGATTCTGGTAATCTTGAAAAACTAATAGCAGAAAAAGTGCAGGAGGGTTTAATCCGGGAGGCTGAACGTGAAGAGATCAGGCAGGCCGTTTCAGATGTATTGATGCAGCATGAAATAAAAGAATGGTTTGAAAAAGCAAGGTCAATTATTAGTGAAAAGGATATGATCATTGATTCGGGTGTGGTAAAAAGACCTGATAAACTATTCATCCTTGAAGATCGTGCAGTTTTGCTGGATTTTAAATTCGGAGCACAAAACAATAAGTACATTTCAGATATCAGTCTTTACCGTGATAATTTGATAAAAATGGGTGAATTTGAGAAGGTGGATGCCTACCTGTGGTATGCTCAAGATCGCAAACTTCAAAAGGTATGATCATGAATAATAACATATCTGATAAATTCTTACACCGGGTTGCTACAGATCTTCTTGATCGTTTTGGAAATGACCTTCAGCATGTAGCAATTGTATTCAATAATAAAAGACCCCAGTTATTTCTAAAAAAGTATTTGGCTGAGATCAGTGGAAAACCTATTTGGAGTCCTCATTTTTTTACGATTCAACAATTCTTTTCCGAGTCTACTTCACTGGTTTGTGCTTCACAGCTAAAGCAGTTTTTTGTGCTGCTGTCTGAATACAATACCTTATTATCTGAAGAAGGAAAGGAGCTTGTTAGTGCCGATGTTTTTTATCCGCTTGCTGAGATCATTGTTTCTGATTTTTCACAGCTTGATTATTACATGGCTGATTCGGTTAAGGTTTTTAATCTGATTGGGAATATTGCAGAGCTTGAGCAGCAATTTCCCAATTTTGACAAAGAACAGCTTGAGTTTATGGAAAGCTTTTGGGCTTCTTTTTCACAAGTTAAGCAAAGCAGTATTCAGGAAAAATTCATTGAAATGTGGCATAGGATGCCTCGCCTATACATCAATTTTCATAAACGGCTGGCCGAGCAAAATTTAATAAGTAGTGCCAGAATGTATCGTAACCTGGCAGAAGGGCGGGATAGTAATCCTGATTTTCTTAAGAACTATAAACATGTGGTCTTTGCAGGGTTTAATGCGCTCTCAAAAGCCGAAGAAATTCTGTTTAAGTCATGGCAAGACCAGGGTTTATGCTCCTTTTATTTTGATGCCGATGAACATTATTTTGCTGATCAGATTCAGGAAGCAGGGCATTTTATCAGAAGAAATATCAAAACAGTTGGCCTTGAAAATCAGTTTAAAATACAAGAAAACCGAATTGATGTGCCTGAAAAGCAGTTTACAATTATTCAGGCATTAGGCAAAGTAGCCCAAGGCAAAATCCTAAACCAGCTTCTTCAGGGCAATGAAGATAAGAACGGACCAGATTCAAAGGCAATTATACTTGCCGATGAGAGTTTATTACTGCCTGTTCTTCAAACTGTTGACGATGAAAGCTTGAACGTTACCATGGGTTATCCCTTTGAGCAGTCTGCGGTTTTTGGAATATGTGAACTCTGGCTTGGCATACAAGAAGAAATTGCCACTGCCGACCACACTACCATAGCCTATTCCCGTGTTCTTACTTTTATATTTAATCCATTAGTTGGAATGGAAGAACAGGCGCGAAACAAGATTCATTCAGAGATCATTGTTGAGAAGAAAGCCAGGTTCAGTTTGCTCGAATTGAGGAGATATGGGAAGATTCCAGAGTTAACCTTCAGTTCATTTGAGAGCTCTGCCCAAGTTATACGAAATCTCGGCAGTTTGCTTTTATTTGTTTCTGAGCAGATAGCAGATCTGCGTAAGCTAGAAAGCCTGCTGATTGCAGAGGCTGTAAAAACATTGAATGTTCTTTCAGACAGCTTTGAAGACCTTGCTGAAAACTCCTCTATGCCTGAGATTGATGCCCGATTTGTTTTGAAAATGATCAGACGTGCCCTTGCCGGACTTTCTGTTCCTTTTGACGGAGAGCCATTAGTGGGATTGCAGGTTATGGGGCTTTTAGAAAGCCGATGCCTCGATTTTGACGAACTTGTTGTTCTTGGTATGAATGAGGGCGTGCTACCCAAAATTAGTATTAACCCATCCTTTATTCCCGATAATGTCAGAAGAGCATTTGGCTTACCTGTGCTTGAAAATCAGAACTCTATTTTCGCATATTTCTTTTATCGTTTGCTTCATTGCGCAAAGAAAATCACCCTGGTTTACAATGGAATTACGGATGAGAAAAGTACTGGTGAAGAGAGTAGGTTTATAAAGCAGCTTGAGTTTGAAACATCCTGCAAATTTTTTCATGTACTTCAGCAGAATCAGCCGGTCCAAAATGCCTTCCCACAGGAAATAATTGTTGAAAAAAATGGTCAGGTACTTGAAAGGCTTCAAAAATATCTACATAGAAATACGTCAGAAAAGTATGATAAAAAAATCTCTGCATCTGGATTTACAGACTATGTTAGTTGCCCGCTGAAGTTTTTTTATGGCAAAATTGCCGGACTAAAAGAGCCGAATGACCTTCCTGATCAGATTGGGCCGCATGCTGTAGGTAATTTGCTGCACGAAGTAATGGAGCATTTTTATCGTGACTCTATTGGGATAGAAGTAAATGCAGCGTATATCAGGCAGCGTGAAAAACTATTGCCGGCGATGTGTCAGCATGCGATGGCAACAATGTTAAATCTGGATCCAAAGTCAGAGCTTCAGCAGCAAAGCGCGTTGCAGCAGATTATTATTAAGGTTATTGAACAATATGCCCTTAAGGTTTTGGAACATGATGCATCAATTGCTCCTTTTGTGATCAAGGAGTTGGAAGAAAAAGGGGCCTATACTCCCTTATTTACTATTGAGGTAAATGGTAAGGAGGAGCAAGTGAGGTTAATGGGGATAATTGATAGAGTTGATACACAGGATGGAAAGATTAGGATCGTTGATTATAAGACGGGCAAGGATCAGGTAAAATTTAAGGATTTTGAAAGTTTGTTTATTGAGGATGGTAAAGATCAGAATAAAGCACTTTTGCAGACAATCTTCTATACAATTGTTTATGAAAAGGCAAAAAATGTTGAGCAAGTCGAGCCGCATTTATATACTGTAAAAGATTTTTCGGACGGCACTGTATTTTTAAAGAGAAAAAAAGCAGATAACTTTGTACTCAGGGATGAAAATCTTGCAGATTTCAAAAATCAGTTTGAAATTGAGCTTAAGGAAAAGCTCAATGAGTTATTTGATACATCTATCCCTTTCCGGCAAACTAGCAATGTAGATGCATGTAAATATTGTACTTTTAAGGGAATTTGTCAGAGGTAGTTAGTTAATCATTCGTAATTCACAATTCATAGCCTTATATTTGAGTTCCAAAAATTGATTTTACACATGAGAGAAATACAGTTCAGAGAAGCACTTCGTGAAGCATTAAATGAAGAGATGCGTAAAAACGAGAAGATTTTTTTGATGGGAGAGGAAGTTGCTGAGTATAATGGAGCATATAAAGTGAGTCAGGGAATGCTTAGCGAATTTGGCGCTAAAAGGGTTATTGATACTCCAATTGCTGAATTAGGTTTCGCAGGAATAGGTATTGGTGCAGCTATGAACGGATTGAATCCTATCATTGAGTTCATGACATTTAATTTCTCTCTTGTAGCGATTGACCAGGTAATTAATGCAGCATCAAAAGTGCTTAGCATGAGTGGTGGTCAGTTTTCATGCCCAATCGTTTTCAGAGGGCCTACAGGAAGTGCCGGTCAGTTAGGCGCTCAGCATTCTCAGAATTTTGAGAACTGGTATGCCAATTGCCCAGGATTGAAAGTGGTAGTTCCTTCTACTCCATTTGAGGCAAAGGGATTGTTAAAACAAGCTATTATTGATCCAGATCCTGTAATCTTCATGGAGTCTGAAGTAATGTATGGTGATAAAGGAGAGGTGCCTGAAGAAGAATATTATATTCCAATTGGTAAAGCCAATATTGTAAAAGAAGGTACTGATGTTACCATTGTAACATTTGGTAAAATGCTTTCAAGAGTAGTAATGCCTGCTGTTGAAGAGCTAACAAAAGAAGGAATTAATGCAGAAGTAATCGATCTTCGTACGGTTCGCCCAATCGATTACGAAACTGTAATTAATTCTGTTAAAAAAACAAATCGTATGGTATTTGTTGAAGAAGCATGGCCATTAGGATCAATTGCAACTGAAGTTGCATTTAAGGTTCAGAAAGATGCTTTTGATTTCCTTGATGCACCGGTTCTGCGCGTTGCATGTGCCGATGTACCATTGCCATACGCACCAACTTTGATTAATGAGGCACTTCCAAATGCAGATAAGGTAATTAAAGCTGTAAAGAGCGTTCTTTATAAAGAAGCATAACAAAAAGATAATTATTTAAAAGCATCCTGAAATTCAGGATGCTTTTTTTTTGAGTGATCAGAGCGTGATTTGTCTTTTAATACTTTCTTCAAGAGATATTAGAGTCTCTGTTCGCTGAATGCCTTTAACCCCCTGAATATCTTCATTCAAAACTTGCCTTAAATGATTGGTATCTCTGCAAATTATCTTTGCAAACATACTGTATGAGCCTGTTGTATAGTGAAGTTCAACTACTTCTTTTATTTTTTTTAGATTTTCTACAGCATCCTTATACTGCGAACCCTTTTCAAGGTAAATACCTAAAAATGCACATATATCATATCCAATTTTCTGAGGATCAATTATTAAGTGTGAACCCTTGATGATATCCATATCTTGCATCTTTTTCATCCTCACATGGATAGTTCCGCCAGAAACGATTAGCTTCTTTGCAATTTCTGTGTAAGGAATTGTTGCATCTTCCATAAGTATGGATAAAATCTGGGTGTCCAGATTGTCAAGTTCGAAATTTTGGCTCCGGTTTTCCATTTTGCATTAATGAATTGTTAATAATTGTGCAATATAATTATAGTTTATGTAAAAATTAAAATAGTTTATTAAAATATTTGTAAAAGAGTAGCTATTGGTTACATTTGAATTAAGCATTTGATAAGTAATTGCTTACACACTGTAGGGTGGTGAAATTTGGCAGACACACCTCCTCGTCTCGGTGGCGAAGATTTGGGAAATACTGTAACAGGGAAATAACTGCTTCGTGAAGGTTCGACTCCTTCCCCTACAGCAAACCTTATTCAACAGGTTTATAATTGGTTAGTTTAGATAAGCTCCTGCCCATCAGGAGCTTATTTATTTTACTGCAATTTTGGTTCTCTCACCTAGGCTGCGTCATCGAGAATTATTAACAGGTTTGAAATGTGGGCTTCAAAAATTAATCTTGAATTGCTAATTATTTAATAAAATAGTGTAATATTTAACGATTTAATAAAAATTAAAATAAATTGTTAATAAATTTTTAATAAATAGTGTATTTACTTACATTTGTATCAAGTAATAAATAATTAATTGCTTACACACTGTAGGGTGGTGAAATTTGGCAGACACACCTCCTCGTCTCGGTGGCGAAGATTTTGGAAATACCGTAACAGGGAAATAACTGCTTCGTGAAGGTTCGAATCCTTCCCCTACAGCAAACCTTATTCAACAGGTTTATAATTGGTTAGTTTAGATAAGCTCCTGCCCATCAGGAGCTTATTTATTTTACGATTATTTTGCAAATTGTTCTAGTTCCAGTTATGTTTTCTTGCACCCCTTGTATATATATACACCAGATATGATGAAAAATTGTTACGAGCTGAAATCATTAAGCAATTTCATATTCTAATATGCTGCATTGCTTAGTTATGAAAATTTTCATTTTGCTAAACATGCCTGCATTCTTTTTTGTTCCTTAATCTCCGCTTAATTACAACAAAGTTTAATCTTGATAATAGGGTATTCATTCTTATTAATTTTAACCTCACAATTTTTAAATCTCTTTATTGCCTAATAAAATATTATAAGGTTGGAAATTTAAGCTTGAAAAATTGGTATAAAATTATATATATTTTAATAATATTATTTATTTATTTATAATTTCATAAAAATTAAAATAAATCATTAATAAATTTGCAAGAAACAGCTTGTTTAATTATATTTGTTTTAAGCAATTAGAAAATAATTGCTTATACACTGTAAGGTGGTGAAATTTGGCAGACACACCTCCTCGTCTCGGTGGCGAAGATCTGGGAAATACCGTAACAGGGAAATAACTGCTTCGTGAAGGTTCGACTCCTTCCCTTACAGCAAACCTTATTCAACAGGTTTATAATTGGTTAGTTTAGATAAGCTCCTGCCCATCAGGAGCTTATTTATTTACTACAAATTTCAAAAAATTGCTATTTCTGAATACAATCTATTTTTTTCATGTTTATCAGCATATCGTTTATATAACTGCTTAGAGGTTATATCATTTTCTGAATGATCCTTCGCTGCTCTGCTGCTTTGATTTGCATGCTAAAAAAAAGGGTATGTATTTATCCAATTCAACTCTTAACTTTGATACTGAATATGAAAAAGAGAATCATTGTTCAGGTCTTGTGCCTGCTTCCATTATTCATTTTGTCGGCATGTACAAAAGATGATAATGAACCGATGCCACAAAGCACGGTTTCACGATTATATGTTTCAAATGCAGATACAGACGCAGCTGTAGCAAACACTATGATTTTTGATCCTGCAGACCAAACTGTATTTAAAGTTCCTTATAAATTCGATTCAAAATTGCCCGATGCAAATGGGATACTTTTTAATCCATTTTCTGGAACTGTTTTCCAGGTAAGCCGAAAAAATAAAAACATCAGAACTTTTAAAGTGAATACCGATGGTAGCCTGATGCAAGCAAATTCATTTGTAGATGAGGGTCTTTTGAGTGCCAGAGAAATGGCTTATGACCGAATGCGCGATGTTTTATATGTTTCGAGCACTATTGACAGCGCAATTTATGTGTATACTAAAGCAAGTACGTTAACGGGTACTGTTGCCGCATTTAAAAAATTGAAGCTTAATGGACAGCCATGGGGAATACATTTGGATAATAACCGCCTTTTTGTTGTAATTGATCTGGCGCGTGCCGAGGTTCAGTTGTTTGAAGAAGTTTCTGAACTTGCTGTAGGTAATATTAGTCCCACGAAGAAAATAACAATTAACGGAGCTACGCGGCTACATGGAATAACCTATTCTGCAGATCGGAATGTACTTCTTTTAACAGATATTGCAGAGGCCACCTCTTCTGGATTTGATACTGATGGCGCTATTTATATTATCAAGGATGCAGATGCACAATTTACTGCTGGAGGTAAAGCAGTTAGTGCTTCAACTACAATTAAAGGTCTGAATACCTTACTTGGAAATCCTGTTGATATTGCCTGGGATGACAGAACAACAAAAGACTTGATCTATGTTGCTGAAAAGGCCGGGCGCAAGATCCTGACCTTTAAATATGCAGATAATGGAAACGTAAAACCGGCGGTAATTGCTGTACTAACGAGTAGCCCTGAGGCTATATTTTTGGATGCGCGTTAACTATTTTAGTATTGTTATTAATGATAGTTTTTTCTTTACTTTGATTAAAATAAAAAATATATGTATTCAACTTTAATAGGCCTTCATTCCGGACTTCGATATATCGTCTTGTTATTATTGGCCCTGGCATTATTATTGGCAATAATTGGTTTGTTTGGTAAGAAACCTTATTCCGAAACTAATCGTAAAGTGAACCTTTTTGCGATGATCTCTACACATACTCAATTTCTAGTAGGCCTGATATTGTATTTTTTCAGTCCGATGGTCAACTATTCCAACATGGCTGTAGCAATGAAAGATGCAATGATCCGTTATTGGACGGTGGAACATTCAGTGATGATGCTGTTCGCAATACTATTGATTACTGTGGGCCATTCACGCTCTAAAAAGGCAAAAGATGCTAAAAATAAACACAGAGCGATTGCTTTATACTATGGTTTGGCTCTTTTGGTAATTATTGTTGCAATTCTTCAAAGTGGACGTCCTTTATTGGGTATGTTATAAACTCTGAGAAAAAATTTGCAATCTCAAATTTCTTTATATTTTTGTACATGATCAAAATGAAACAAAATACGGGTAATTGGTGGCGAAGCTTAATAGTAGCGCAAGGGATAGGTATTTTGAAATGAAAGCATAGTCAAGCAAAATCTAAACAATATATAACCCGGCGCCATAAATCGTCGGGTTTTTTTTGTCAGTGGTTCCCCGAAAATTAAATGATCGGTTAAAATTTTATTATGAAGAATTATAAATTACACACCTTCCATAAAAGACTCCTGGCGGATACAACAACTCCGGTAAGCATATACCTGCGCTTGAGAGATGTTTTTCCGAATAGTATTTTATTGGAGAGCTCTGATTATCATAGCAGGGAAAATAGTTTAAGTTATGTATGCTGCGATCCGATAGCCGGCATTGTACTGAATGGCGATAAGTTGGAGACCTATTTCCCTGATGGCACTAGAGAGCAATATCCCTTAGGCGATCTTGACCTGAAAAAGCATGTTTCTGATTTCAGGAAGCAGTTTGAGTCGACTTCCGATACTGATTTTAAATTCATCTCAAACGGTCTTTTCGGATATTTTGCATACGAAACCGTAGAGCATTTTGAAGATATTAAGCTACACTCTGGCCCGGCAGAGGGGAGAGATATCCCCCTCATGCAGTATCATGTTTACAGGTATATCATTATAATAGATCATTTCAAGAATGAACTTTATCTGCTTGAACATCGAATGGATAAGAATGCTCCTGATGGACTTGAAAAGATTCAGTATCTGATACAGAATAAAAATTTCCCTGAATATAAATTTAGCTTAAACGGGGAGGAGAAATCGAATTTTACCGATCAACAGTTTATTGAACTGGTTGAAAAGGTAAAAAAACACGTTTATCGCGGTGATGTATTCCAAATTGTTCCTTCGCGTGCATTTTCCAAACCATTTTTAGGGGATGAATTTAATGTTTACCGTTCTTTACGATCAATCAACCCATCACCTTATCTATTTTATTTTGATTACGGTGATTTCAAACTTTTTGGATCTTCGCCCGAAGCTCAAATCACAATAAAAAATAATCAGGCAACTATTTATCCAATTGCCGGAACATTTAAAAGAACTGGTAACGATCTTTTAGATGCAGAATTAGCTGAGAATCTGAAAAAGGATGCGAAAGAGAATGCAGAACATGTAATGTTGGTTGATCTTGCCAGGAATGATTTGAGTAGGCATTGTGATCAGGTTGAAGTAAGATCCTTCAAAGAAATTCAGTATTACTCTCACTTGATTCATATGGTCTCTAAAGTAACCGGGCAATTGCAGGATTCAGTTGATCCTTTTGACGTGGTTGGCGACACCTATCCGGCAGGAACCCTTAGTGGTGCACCAAAATACATGGCAATGCAGCTGATTGACAGGTATGAAAAGCAAAAACGCGGTTTTTATAGTGGAGCAATTGGCTATATGGGTTTTAACGGCGACTTTAATCATGCCATTATGATTCGCTCATTCATGAGTCAGAATAATGTACTTCATTATCAGGCAGGGGCAGGTATTGTTGCAGATTCTGATCCGGAAAGCGAGTTGAATGAAGTAAATAACAAGATCATGGCTTTAAGAAAGGCTTTGGAGATGGCTGGGGAGATATGAAGTATGAGGTAGGAGAGAATGAAGTATGAGAGTATGAAGTATGAGGTATGAAG
>CAMDQV010000055.1 GCA_945906015.1 Pedobacter schmidteae
TTAGGGATACCGTAAATTTTTAATTGCATGTTCAGTAAATTCGGTTTGGATTTTCAGATAAACTATTGATTAATATTAAAACGGGTCATTGTTAGTTCAGTACCTACGGTAACGAAGCTTTGAATAACCTCAATAGATTGATCAATAAGCGCCGGAAGTTCTTTTTGCTCATCTGGATCAAACCCGCTCAGCACAAAATCAACCTGCCTTCCCTTTGCAAAGTTATCTCCGATACCAAAGCGTAATCTTGGATAATCTGCACTTCCAAGCATAGCTTCAATGCTCTTTAAACCATTATGGCCTGCCGGGCTACCTTTAGGCTTTAGCCTGATTGTACCAAATGGTAAGGCTAGATCGTCAACTACAACTAATACGTTTTCTTTCGGTATTCTAAGCTCTTGCATCCAGTAATTTACTGCCTTACCGCTCAAATTCAAATAAGTAGTAGGTTTAATCACATAAATATTCCTGCTTTTATGAGTGAACTCCGTATAATAGGCAAGTCGCATATTAAAAAAGGACGAATGCGCCTGCTTCGCAAATTCATCTGCTACCATAAAACCAATATTATGCCTGGTGTCGGCATACTCTGGTCCGATATTACCTAAGCCTACAATCAAATAATTCATGAAGAACAAATATGGCAGAAAGCTTTCAAAAAAAAGCTAATTGAATTATAAAAAAAACAGCGCAGATTTTTACTGCGCTGCTGATCAAAAAAATTAACACAACTTATTTTTTAGAATCGGTTTCAGCTTGCTTTAATGCACGAGACATTGTAACTGAAACGATAGTATCCTCAGGGTTGTTCGTAATTTTAAAGTTATCGAACTTCAATTCTCCAACAGCAACAGATTTACCAACCTCAAGCGAGGTGATACTTACTTCAACATTTTGAGGCATATCCTTAGGCAAAGCTTTAACACGAAGTTTACGTAATTTCTGAATTAACTTACCACCAATTTTAACACCTGGCGAGGTACCGGTTAGTTTTACAGGGATCTGCATAACTACTGGTTTGTTTTCATCTAACTCTAAAAAGTCGACATGTAAAGGTAAATCAGTTAATGGATGAAAATTAACATCCTGAATGATGGCTTGTGCTTTCACACTACCAATTTCCAAAGCAACGAATGAAACGTCCGGTGTGTACACCAGAGCTTTCAAATCAGCTGCAGACACAGAAAAGTGGATCTGATTTTTCCCACCATAAAGAACTGCAGGAACTAATCCCTGATAACGCAGCTCTTTTGCGTCTCTTTTCCCTACGTTCTCTCTTGGAGAACCGCTAATAGCAATTGATTTCATAATTATTTATTTTTGTTTGTATTTAGCTGTTAGAAAATCTAACATTCTACTCTTTTTAATCTTGACCCGATACTATCGGGTCTTGATTCTTATTCTATCTTAAACAACTCACTAATTGATCCATGCTCATTAACATTAGCAATAGCTCTACTAAAAAGATCTGCTGTTGATAATACCTTAATCTTAGGGCTTGATTTAACAGACGCAATGGTATCTGTAACAATCAACTCTGTTAGTGCCGACTTCTCAACTGTTCTGTAGGCGTCGCCTGATAAAACAGGATGCGTACAAACTGCTCTGACACTATTGGCACCTTTTTCCATGATCAGTTCAGCAGCCTTAGCCAATGTTCTAGCTGTATCACAAATATCATCCATAAGAACAACATCCCTACCGGTAACATCCCCAATAATCGACATAGATTCAATTTCATTAGCTCTTTTTCTTTGCTTATCACAGATGACAACCTCTGAATTGAAAAATTTCGCGAATGTTCTTGCTCTGTATGAACCACCCATATCAGGTGAAGCAATGGTTAGATTTGGAAGATTCAAGCTTTTAATATGCGGAACAAATATGACGGATGCATCCAGGTGATCAACAGGTATATCGAAAAAACCTTGAATCTGAGCAGCATGAAGATCCATTGTCATTATCCTATGAGCTCCTGCAGCAGTAATCAGGTTAGCCATTAACTTAGCTCCTATGGCAACGCGCGGTTTATCTTTTCTATCCTGTCTTGCAAATCCAAAATATGGAACAACAACAGTAATGTAATGAGCTGAAGCTCTTTTAGCAGCATCAATCATCAAAAGAAGCTCAACAAGATTATCATTGGGCTGATTGGTAGATTGTATCAGAAAAACATCACAACCACGAACAGTTTCATTAAAATGAGGTTGAAATTCACCATCACTAAATCTCGATAAAGAAATATCGCCTAGCTTAATTCCATAACTTTCACCAATATTCTTAGCGAGCTCTAGTGTTCCAGAACCAGCAAATAACTTTATAGGATTGAAAGAAAGAGCCATTTTGTTCGAATTTCGAAATAATAATTTAGTATTAATGCCTAAAAGGACACCATTAAATTAAAAAGTAAATCGCAATGCGATTTTTAAATTACAATTCCGAAACTCGAAATTTTTATTAGTTGCCCGACCAGGATTCGAACCTAGACAAACTGCACCAAAAACAGTTGTACTACCATTATACTATCGGGCAATCAAATTCAAAAAGAAGCTCCTTTTGAAATGGAATGCAAATATAGTGGGATATCCTATAAAGTGCAAATGAAAATTCATTTTTGTTGCAGCAGTTAGTAGTGGGTAGAGAGTATTGAGTAGTGAGTATTGAGATAGATTCTGCTTCATTTCACAGCAGCACCTCCACCTCAGACAACAGACAACAGACAACTGATAACAGACAACTGATAACAGACATCTCCTCTATGTTAATTTCTGTTAAACACTCTTCTGTTTCTACCACTAATAATAATAATTTCATTAATTTCGGCAGCAATATTATTGATCTTAATCCATGAACTATAACAAAATCAACAATTTACTAGGCTGGTTCAGCTTTTTGACAGCTCTAATTGTCTATACTTTGACGCTTGAACCCTCTGCGAGTTTTTGGGATTCAGGCGAATTCATTGCCTCTGCCCATAAACTTCAGGTTGTCCATCAACCAGGCGCTCCTTTATTTCTGATGCTTGGAAAAGTGTTCTCACTACTTGCAGGCAATGATACCAGCCGAATTGCCTTTTGGATAAACATGTGTTCTGCCGTGGCAAGTGCCGCTACGATCCTCTTCCTTTTTTGGACTATAACTGCCCTGGCTAAAAAAGTTCTTTGGAAAAATGGAGAGAATCTTTCTAACTGGGAACTGATCACTATCATGGGATCTGGCTTGGTTGGTGCGCTAGCTTATACTTTTTCAGATTCTTTCTGGTTTTCAGCTGTAGAAGCAGAAGTTTATGCACTTTCATCTCTTTGTACCGCAGTCGTTTTTTGGGCCATACTCAAATGGGATCAGCATGCAGATGAGCCTTACGCTGACAGATGGCTCATATTTATTGCCTACATTATGGGGCTTTCAATTGGAGTACACCTTCTAAACCTGCTCGCAATTCCTGCTATTGCTCTGGTTTACTATTTCAGAAGATCAAAAACAAGAACTTCGGCAGGAACCCTACTAGCCTTGCTTGCCGGGATCATTATTCTGGCATTTATTCAATATGGTATTGTTCAATACACCATCAAATTTGCAGCTTACTCTGACCTATTGTTTGTAAATACGTTGGGCCTTGGTTTCGGAACTGGTGTTTCATTCTTTATTTTTTTACTGATTGTGAGCCTGGTTTCAGGAATACTTTATACCATAAAGGGAAGCAAAACCTATCTTCTACTAGCCGTAACTTCATTTGTGGCACTTATGACCATTGGTGGTGGAATTTCAGGATTAATCGTTGCTGCAATCATTTTGGCTGGTCTGGAATATATTCTAAATATCCGTGAAAAAAGAAGGGTACTGAACCTCGCACTAATCTCAATCGTGTTCATTATTTTTGGTTATGGCTCTTATGCAATGATTGTTATCAGAGCAAAAGCAGACCCAACTCTTAATAATAGTGACCCTGAAAATGCATTTTCATTATTGAGCTACGTAAATAGAGAACAATATGGAGACCGTCCTTTACTATATGGTCAATTATTTGATTCAAAGCCTATTGACAACAAACAAGGTGATATTATTTATCGCAAAGGAAAAGAGAAATATGAAAATGCAGGCCAGAAATTTGAACGCGTTTATGACCGTAATACCCTCCTGCCAAGAATGTACAGCGACGACCCCCAGCATGTAGGTTTCTATCGCGACTGGCTGGGTTTAAAAGAAGACCAGTCGCCAACATTACTCAATAACCTTGGCTTCCTAATCAGCTATCAAACCAGCTTCATGTATACCCGCTATTTTGCATGGAACTTTATTGGAAGGCAAAATGATGAACAAGGACATGGTGATTATATCCATGGAAACTGGCTTTCAGGTATAAGCTTCATTGATAATATGTTATTGGGAGGACAAAATGACTTACCCAAAAGTCAGTTAACCAATAATGCCTACAATACGTTCTATTTTCTTCCATTCATTCTAGGAATTATTGGAGCATTATGGCACTTTAAACAGAATCAAAAGGATGCTGGAATTGTAGCATTACTATTCTTCTTCACAGGGCTCGCTATCGTTCTGTACTTAAATCAAAACCCACTGCAGCCAAGAGAACGTGACTATGCCTACACAGGATCATTTTATGCATTCGCCATTTGGATAGGGCTGGGAGTTGCAGGAATAACAGATTTCTTGCGCAAAAAACTGAATGCTCCAAAAGCTGCTATTCTTGCCACATTGATAGGATTGCTGGCCGCACCGGTTTTAATGGCTAAAGAAGGCTGGAACGATCATGACCGCTCAACAAAGTTTACAGCCCGCGATATGGCAATCAATTACCTTGAGTCTTGCGCGCCCAATGCCATTTTATTCACCTATGGCGATAATGATACCTACCCGCTCTGGTATGCACAGGAAGTTGAAAATATCAGACCCGATGTAAGAGTGGTTAACCTTAGTCTTCTGGGAACCGACTGGTATATCAGGGGAATGAAAAAGAAAGTAAACCAGGCTGAAGCCCTTCCAATTACTATGCCTGATGAAAAATATGTACAAGGAGTAAGAGATGTGATGGGATATCAGGATTATAATACAGCCGGTGCAGTTGAACTGAAAGATATTTTTGATATCATGACCTCTGATAATGATGCAGATAAAGCAACCTATCAGGATGGAAGCAAAGAGAACTTCTTGCCAACAAAAAATTTCAAGATCAGCATTAACCCAGATCAAATTATTGCCAGCAAAACAGTTTCTGCAAATAAAAAAGATCTGATCGTACCTTCTATGGAATGGACGTTTAACAAAAACTATGTCACAAAAACAGAATTGGCTTTAATTGATATCCTTGCGCATAACAACTGGAAACGCCCTATATATTTTGCGATCACTGTTCCAGATGATAATTATATGGGGCTAGGTGATTACTTATATAATGAGGGTTTTGCCTATCGACTTCTTCCACTTAAAATGGCACCGCTTGATGCTACAGGTGAGAAAGCTGAATTGACCAACACCGATCAGATGTATACCAATATGATGACCAAGTTTAAATGGGGCAATATGAAGAATGCCACTTATATTGACCCGGAATCAGTAAGAATGAGCTTTACCATCATCAACCATTTTAATATTCTTGCAGAAAATCTGTATCGCGAGGGTCGGACTGAAGAGGCAAAAAAAGCACTTTTAAGATGTATGGAAGTAGTGCCTGATAAAAATCATTCGCTAAACTTTACTATCCGCAAATTCTATATGGCCGATCTACTTTACAAGCTAAAAGAACCAATAAAAGCCAATGAAATTGTTGTCAATACTGCCGAATACATAGAAGACCAGCTAAATTATCTTGCTGCCATATCAAAAACTAAGGAAAATCTAAACACACGTGAGGTACAGCTCGGAGTTTATGTTATGACTGAACTTGTAAAATTGACTGCCCAGAATGGGGATAAAGAACTGAATAAAAAATTACAAGATCGCCTTAAAATTATTGAATCAAAATTCATTGGCGCAGAACGCTAAGAATTATCGGTTAAGCTTCTGAAAAAAATCCCAGCTAAATGTAGCTGGGATTTTTTTTTATTAATTTCAAATCGGTACATTCAACTCCAACAAAATAGTCGAATTTGAATAGATATGCCTGAGTCTGGTAAACAAATTATCCGCGTAAAGGATCTGAATAAATCTTTTTCAGGCATTAAGGCATTGGATAGTATTCAGTTTGACCTTTATCCTGGAGAAGTTCATGCCCTAATGGGCGAAAATGGAGCCGGGAAGTCTACATTCATGAAAATTTTAATGGGCCTCATACTTCCAGATTCCGGTTCAATCAATTTCAATGGCGAGTTGATTGAAAACATGGATGTTCATAAAATGCTTCAAAAAGGTATTTCAATGATCCATCAGGAAATTTTAATGGTTCCTGAATTAACAGTCGCTCAAAATATCTTTTTAGGAAGAGAATTTAAAGGAAGGGTTTGGGTTGATGAACATCAAATAGATCAACAATCACAAGAACTATTGAATTTGATTGGACTAGATCTAAATGTCAAGACTAAAGCAAAACAACTGAGCATTGCCCAAATGCAACTAATTGAAATTGCAAAGGCAATTTCTAACCATGCAAAAGTTATCATCATGGACGAACCCAGCTCTGCACTATCAGCTAAAGAGTGTGAATTACTTTTTAAAATAATTAAGGATTTAAAAAGTAAGGGTGTAGCCATAATCTATATTTCTCATAAACTAGAAGAAATCTTTCGGATCGCAGATCGAATAACCGTACTAAGGGATGGTAAATATATTACCACAAAAAACACAAATGAACTGGATAAAAATAGTCTTATCTCTCTGATGGTTGGTCGGGAAATTGAAAACTTATTTGATTCAGATTCAAGAGTTCCGGGCAATGTAATTTTAGAAGTCAAGGGCCTAACTAAAAAAGGCAAGTTTGAACATATCAAGTTCCAAGTACATGCACGTGAAGTACTTGGGATTGCCGGCTTAATGGGTGCTGGCAGAACCGAAATTGCAAGAGCTATTTTTGGATTAGACAAAATAGATAGCGGTGAAATACTTTTAAAAGGGCATAAAATAGAAATAAGATCACCAAAAGACGCTATAGAACAAGGTATAGTATATGTCAGTGAAGACCGAAAAGCATTAGGATTCATTCCAGAATTGTCAGTAATAGAAAATATTACGCTCTCTAATTTGAAAAACTTTTCAAAAAGAGGGTTCATTCAAACTAAAAAAGAGACAAAAGTTTCTTCCCAAATGGTTGATGATCTAAAAATAAAAGCTGCAGGCCTCAAGCAAAAAGTAATAAATTTAAGTGGCGGAAATCAACAAAAAATTGTGATTGCAAAGGCTTTATTAACCTCGCCCGCTCTCCTAATTTTGGATGAACCCACTAGAGGGATTGACATTGGAGCGAAGCATGAAATCTATAAGCTAATTAACCAATTGGCCAACAATGGATTAGCGGTCATCATCATCTCATCAGAATTGCCTGAAATTTTGGGAATGAGTGACAGGATCCTGGTTTTATCTAAAGGAAAACAAACAGCCATTCTAAATAAACAGGAAGCAAGTCAAGAAAAAATCATGCACTATGCAATACATTAATAACATTCGTCAATATGGTTTACTCATTGTATTTGGTATTATTTGCCTAATAATTTCTCTGATTACACCGCAATTTTTAACTATTTCAAACCTGACCATCATTGTCACTCAGGTTTCAATCAATGCTCTGCTGGCCTTTGGAGTAACGTTTGTAATCATTACAGGAGGTATTGATCTATCCTTAGGTTCTATAGTTGCGGTGAGTGGGGTTACATCTGCAATGCTTGCCCATCCTGATAGCTATCCTGTTTTAATTCCAATAATAATGGGTTTGCTGGCGGGTCTACTGATGGGAGCTTTCAATGGTTTTATCATCACAAAAAGCAAAATCGCTCCTTTTATTGTCACGCTGGGTACAATGACCATCGGACGAGGATTAGCCCTGATACTAAGCGATGGTAGGCCTGTATCTAACCTGTCTGACTCTTTTAATTATTTAGGAAGTGGAACAGTTCTTGGAATTCCTGTTTTAATATTAATTTTCATTCTTGTTTTTGCACTCTGTTCTATTATACTTAGTAAAACGATCTTGGGAAGGTACATTTATGCTATTGGCGGTAACGAACAAGCTGCCAGAGCTTCAGGGATTAATATTGATCGGGTCAAATTATCTGTTTATTCAATCTCGGGCTTATTGGCAGGTTTAGCGGGTATTTTGTTAGCCTCCAGGATTACTACCGGCCAGCCCAATGCAGGAGCTGGATTCGAGTTAGATGCTATAGCAGCAGTCGTTATTGGTGGCACAAGCACTGCAGGTGGCAGGGGAACGATGACAGGCACCTTAATTGGCGTTTTACTTATTGGCGTAATAAATAATGGGTTAGATTTACTTAATGTTACATCCTACTATCAACAAGTGGTCATGGGAATCATCATCATCGGAGCAGTGGTTTTAGATAGCCTGAACCAGAAATCAACTTCTTAAAAATAAAAAATGAAATACTCTTATCTAATTTTAATCACATTAATTACGCTTTTTGCAGGATGTAATCAATCAACTGATAGCGAAAAAAACAAGGCAAATAAAATAGTAATAGGCATATCAATGCTAAGTATGCAAAATGAATTCATTGTAAATATCAATGATGAGATGCTTAAAAAAGCACAAGAATTAGGTGCAGAATTAATTATTGTGGATGCAGAACATTCTTCATTAAAGCAAATTGAACAGATTGAGAGTTTTATAGCACAAAAAGTGGATATCATTATTCTGAATCCTTGCGAATATGAAGCCAGCTCACCTGCTGTGGCCAAAGCTTTAGCAGCCAATATCCCAATTGTAAATGTAAACTCAGCTACCAAAATAGCACCAACTGCCTTTGTTGGGTCAAATGATTTAGAATCGGGCAAAATTGCAATGAAATTCATTGCCGAACAGCTGGGAGGGAAAGGTAATATTGTGATGATCCAGGGTTTAAATGGCCAGGCCGCACAAATACAAAGAGAAGAGGGTGCAAAAGAGATCCTGAAAGAATACCCCGGACTCAAACTGATTGCCCAGCAAACAGCAGAGTGGGATAGATCAAAAAGTATGGACTTAATGCAAAATTGGATTCAATCTTATGGAATAAAGATTAATGCGGTATTTGCACATAACGATGAAATGGGATTAGGGGCAGTAAAAGCATTGCAGGATGCTGGAATGAAAGACAAAGTGATTGTAGTTAGTATTGATGCAATTGCCGATGCACTACAGGCAGTCAAAAAAGGCGATTTAGATGCCACAGTTTTTCAGGACGCTAAAAGACAGGGTGCCGGAGCTATCGAAACCGCTGTAAAGATTGCCAAGGGACAAAAAGTTGAAAAAGAGCTGATGATTCCATTTCAATTGGTTACAAAAGCAACTATTAAAGCGTATTTGAAATAAATAATAACTCATTCTGGGAAATTTATTTTTACTTTCTAAGTCTAACGCACTTGCAATAACTTATTTCCTATATTGTACTTTGGATTATCAATTAGATCCAAGTGATATTAAAATTTTGAGGTAGTCAATGAAACAAATTCTTAAAAAAGCTTTTACAGGAAATAAGGTAATTGTTCTTTGCATTACCCTTCTGGTAATACTTCTGTTAAAGTTTATTTATAATGAGTTTACTCCATCAACATCGTTGCTTGCACTGCCTATCGAAAATTTTTGGCTATGGCGATTTTTAGGAAGACTTCATCCAATGGCTGTTCACTTCCCAGTTGGACTGCTCCTTTTTGCTGCTTTTATGGAGCTATTTACCATAAAGAAATTTAGTTCCTCATTACGTCCTGGTATTCAATTGCTTGTGATTGCAGGAGCGGTATCTGCCCTGCTTTCTGTATTCCTAGGCTATTTTCTATCTACAGATCAGGATTACGATGCAACTTTAAGTATTCATCAATGGCTAGGTATTGCTACAGCATTTTTAGGAATATTAGTCTGGCAGATTCAGAACAGAATACTAGTAAAAAATCAGTCTTCACTCATAAAAACATATCGGAGTTTGTTATTTATCACCGCATTTGGAGTACTAGCAGCAGGGCATTTTGGTTCATCATTAACTCATGGCGATGGTTACCTGACTAATACCCTACCTTGGAATGAAGAAGTTG
>CAMDQV010000056.1 GCA_945906015.1 Pedobacter schmidteae
GACAGTAGTTGGCCTTGTTTTTATTTTTATGAGCCCTTCATTAGATAGCCCCTGAGCCTTTAATAAGGAAAGAAAATTTTCACCATCAAAATCATCGCCTATTACAGCGCAAATGTATGGACTAGCTCCAAGCGATTGAATGTTTAAAGCCACGTTTGCGGCTCCTCCTAAGCGGTTTTCTTTTTTTGTTACTCTTACTACCGGAACGGGTGCTTCTGGAGAAATACGTTCTACTTTACCCCAGATATAGCTGTCAATCATTACATCCCCAATGATCAGAACATTCAAGGAATTGAACTTTTCGAAGATGTTTATCATTTAGCTTTGATCGGTTTAATAACCGGGTGTTTAGCCCGGTATTTAAGAAAATTATTTATTTCAAAGCTCCTAAAGCCTCTTTGATGCGCTTCATAGCTTCGATTAATTTCACATTAGCAGCTGCATATGAAATACGGATCGAATTTGGATCGCCAAATGAATCACCGCTAACTGTTGCAACATGACCGGTATTTAACAAGTAAAGTGAAAGGTCTTCAGCATTTTTGATAAGCTCGCCTGCTGGAGTAGTTTTACCAAAGAATGAGCTCAGTTCAGGAAAGAAATAAAAGGCACCACCAGGTAAATTAACTTTTAATCCAGGGATTTCTTTTAGTAAACCATAAACAAGGTCGCGACGTTCTTTGAACACTTTTTTCATCTCAAGTATGGTTGTTAATCCACCTTGATATGCTGCAATTCCTGCCATTTGTGTAATTGAGCAGGTACCTGATGTGATCTGACTCTGAAGTTTATCACAGGCCGAAGCAATTGCTTTGCTGCTAGCAGAATAACCGATACGCCATCCAGTCATCGCATACGCCTTAGATAGTCCGTTGATGATAATCACACGGTCTTTTATTGAAGAAAATTGTGCAATAGATTCATGGTCATTCAAAAAGTTAATATGCTCATATATCTCATCAGAAATAATAAAGATATTTGGATGCTTTTCAAAAACTTTCACAAGTGCAGCGAGTTCTTCACGGGTATATACAGTTCCTGTAGGGTTATTGGGAGATGAAAACATGAATAACTTAGTTTTCGGTGTAATCGCTGCTTCAAGCTCTTTGGCAGTAATTTTAAAATCGCTTTCTAAGGTAGCATGGATATACACAGATTCTCCTTCAGCAAGCTTTACAAGTTCTGAGTAAGAAACCCAATATGGAGTGGGTATAATCACCTCTTCACCCGGATTCACAAGGCAAAGTATGGCATTGGCCAGCGATTGTTTTGCTCCTGTAGAAACAACGATTTGATCGAAATCATAATCCAGGTTGTTTTCCCGTTTAAGCTTTGCAGCAATTGCTTTACGAAGTTCTGGATATCCCGGAACTGGTGTATAGTAAGAATAATTATTGTCGATAGCCTGTTTGGCTGCTTCCTTAACAAAGTCGGGTGTAAAAAAATCAGTTTCGCCTAAACTTAAGCTGATAACATCTACTCCTTTTGCTGCTAATTCCCGACCCATTTTTGCCATTTTAATGGTGGCTGACTCGGATAGGTTTTCAATACGGTTTGATAGTGTGCTCATAATTAACGCAAATATAGAAACATGACCTGCCAAAGCAAAAATTAAAGAGAATTCAATCTAAATTTTATGATTTTTTGATAAATGCTCTTTTGTAATGTCTAAATTTGAACTAAATACGGATCTGATTTGCAAACTCAAAAAAAAGTTATTTTACTTGCTCTGGTTGTTGGGATATTGCTGATGCTTGCCAAGTTTACAGCCTATTTGATCACTTCTTCTAATTCCATTTTAACAGATGCAGCTGAAAGCATTGTCAATATCCTAGCAAGTCTTTTTGCATTTTATAGTATTTATATTGCTGCACAGCCAAAAGATCTAAATCATCCATATGGTCATGGAAAAGTGGAGTTTTTTTCTGTCTTTATCGAAGGCGCCCTCATCATTATTGCAGGAGTTTTAATCAGTTTTAAATCTGTTTATAATTTATTTTATCCTCATCAGATTAGCGAACTGGTTATTGGAACAGTAATTATAGGTATTTCAGGTTTGATCAATTATGCCTTAGGCTATTACTTGATTGATCAAAGTAAAAAGCATAACTCGCTCACATTAAATGCAGATGGTAAGCATCTTCAAACAGATGCCTATACCAGTGCAGGGCTGGTTATCGGACTATTACTCATTTATTTTACCGGTTTAAATTACCTCGATAGTATTTTATCGATATCCATTGGTGTTTTCATTATACATAGTGGCTATAAACTGGTTCGAAAATCGGTTTCAGGATTAATGGATGAATCTGATTTCGATACAAGTGATGAAATCATTGCTATATTAAATACACATCGAAAAGATTCTTGGATTGATATGCATAATCTCCGTACACAACGCTATGGGCCTGATATTCATATAGATTGTCATATCACGCTGCCTTATTATTTTGATCTGAATAAAGTTCATGAAGAGGTTTCTGAAGTAGACAAGCTGGTTAATTACAAGGCAAATTCAAGAACAGAATTTTTTATTCATGCAGATCCATGTATACCGGAATGCTGCCACTACTGCAGAATGCTTGAATGCAGTGTTCGATCGGAGCCTAAACATATGGATATTGCCTGGACAATAGAAAATGTAACTAAAAATGAAAAACATTTTACGCGAGATGTATAAATTTAATTTACGTGTTTATGGCCTTCTTTTTAATGAACAGAACCAGTTATTGATTAGCGATGAAGAGGAATATGGATTTCGGTTCAGTAAATTTCCAGGCGGCGGACTTGAATATGGAGAAGGTCTTATTGATGGTTTAAAAAGAGAGTTTGTTGAAGAGTGCAATGCCGAAATTGAGGTTTTGGAACACTTTTATACTACAGATTTTTTTATTAAGTCTGTATTTAATGATAGTCAGTTGATTAGTGTCTATTATCTTGTTAAGCCAGTTTCAGGTTTGAATTTAGATTTCAAAGAACTTCCTTTTGATTTTCAAACTACGGGTGATATCTTACAGGCCTTTAGGTGGAAAGGAATTCATGACTTATCTGATCAGGAGCTTACCTTCCCTACAGATCAGCAGGTTTTAAAATTGTTAAAAGAAAAATGGCCAATAAAACCTTAGTAGAACGTGATCAGGATCTGATCTGGCACCCCTATACACAAATGCAAAATGCGCCTGCACCAATTCCTATCATTAGGGGTGAAGGTATATTTCTGATTGCAGAGGATGGTAAAAAGTATCTTGATGCGATATCTTCCTGGTGGGTGAACATTCATGGTCACGCTCATCCTTACATTGCCAAGAAAGTTTCTGAACAACTTAGCACTCTTGAGCATGTAATTTTTGCTGGTTTTACACATCCGGGTGCAATTGAACTGGCTGAACGATTGATCAGTATTTTGCCTGATAGTCAGCAGAAGGTGTTCTACTCTGATAATGGATCAACTGCAGTAGAAGTTGCGCTAAAAATGTGCTTTCAGTACTGGAGTAACCAAGGTAAAGAAAAGACTAAAGTTCTAGCATTTAATAATTCTTATCATGGAGACACTTTCGGTGCTATGGCTGTTAGTGGCAGAAGTGCTTTTACAAAGCCTTTTGAAAAATTACTATTCGAGGTCGAATTCTTAGACCTTCCAGATTTGAATAATTTGAATAAGCTTAAATCACAAATTTCAGCATCCGCTTCTGAAGTGTCTGCCTTTATTTTCGAACCTCTGGTTCAGGGTGCAGGTGGGATGCAGATGTATGAAGTTGAATATCTTGATGAATTAATAAAACATTGCAAAAATAACGGGATTCTTACTATTGCAGACGAAGTAATGACCGGATTTGGTCGTACTGGTAAATTGTTTGCTTCTGATCACTTATCTGAAAAGGCAGATCTGATGTGTTTTTCAAAGGGGCTTACTGGTGGTACAATGGCTTTAGGAGTTACAACCTGCACCTCGGTTATTTATGAAGCCTTTCTGTCTGACAATAAATTAAAGACCTTGTTTCATGGTCATTCATTCACTGCAAATCCAATTGCATGCGCTGCTGCACTAGCCAGTATGGATATCCTGCTTGAGCGTGAAACATTAGCAAATATTGAACGGATTACAGCAAGTCACCAGGCTTTTAATAAACGAATTAGCATGCATCCTAAAGTAAAATGTATCCGTCAAACCGGTACTATTCTGGCTTTGGAATGGGTAACAATGGGTGAAACATCTTATTTTAACAATTTAAGAGATAACCTATATAATTTCTTCCTGGAACATGGTATTATTCTGCGTCCTCTTGGAAATATTATTTACATAATGCCTCCATATTGTATTACAGATGAACAACTCGATTATATTTACAAAAAAATTGAAGAGGCGCTTGAGCGATTTTAAAAATGAATTTTAGTCAATTACTTTCAGAGATAGTTTCTGATCATGATAAACATGCACGCTGGTTAAATACCCTTTCCTTAATGGAAAACTCCGGAGCTCGAAAGATCTCTGCTAGCGAACATAAAAAAGATGTTACCCTTATAATTTTAAAACATGCTGCTGAAGAGCACAGACATGCCTTTTACCTTAAAAAGCAGATCTCTAAATTGAGTGTGGATGCTTGCCCTACGTATGCGGATCACTATCTACTTGCAAGTTCAAGCAGCAGATATTATCTAAACATTTTGGATGTTTTTGTATGCAAATATTTGAAATCTATGCTTCATTTAAGTGGTAATGAACTGAAATTTGCAGCATATCTGTTAGTTACCTATGCAATTGAAGTACGTGCTGATGAACTCTATCCTTTATATCAGCAGGTTTTGGATAAGGCGGGTAGTAAAGTGAATGTGAAATCTATTATTCTTGAAGAGGAGGGCCATCTTGAAGAAATGCTTGTGCAATTAAAGAATTTCTCTCCAGACTGGCAGAAGCATGCCGAAAAAGCAGTTGAATTTGAAACCAAATTATTTAATGACTGGTTAAAATCGTTAAAAAACGAGATCTAATCAATAATCTAGATATTGCTGAAAAACTTCCTGCATATATGCTTTACCGTTTTTAAGTAATTCGTTGTCAATTTTAGCATTAGCAGAGCTCTTTCTGAGAATAATGTTTTTACCGACATTGTCGAAAGATATTATTTGGTTTTCAGTTGCAAAACCGAAGCCATTATCCCAATTAAAAAAACTGAAACTTTGAGTGCCCGGATTCAGCAGATCTTTACTCCACTTATATCGAATAGGATCGATGTTTAACTGATTTAATAATGTAGCAACTAGGTCTGTTTGATTTCCTGTTTTACTAATTCTTGTTCCTCTAAACTCTGGCTTGATCATATTTCCAAAAAACAATAGAGGAATTCGATACCTTCTTGGATCATGCTCTGCCAAATTTGCTGGTAAGCGGTGGCTATGATCTGCAAGAATTACAAATAATGTGTTCTTATACCAATGTTTTTGCCTGGCTTCTTTCAGATAGGCGCCCAAACAAGAATCTGTATAAAAAGTAGTGCTTCTGAACTTATTTTCTAAGTTATCGCCCGAAAAATGGTTTTTAACAGGAAGTTCAAAAGGCTCATGATTTGTTAAGGTCAGAATTGTGGAAAAGAATGGTTGTTTGACAGTATCCATGTCTTTCATTTGTTTACTAAATACCTTCTCATCATAGGTACCCCATTTCGAATTCATGTCTTTTGATTTAAATGAATGTTTGTCGACGATGGTTTTGTAGCCATGACTTAAAATATAGGATTTTATATTAAAGAACTCGCTTTCTCCACCGTAGTAAAAAGAGGTTGAATAAGAGTTTAGTGCCAGTTCTTGAGCAATACCGGGCATTTTTTCATGCTTGGCATTTTGCTTAATAATACTTCTGATAGCCTGCGCAGGGAATCCGCTTATTGTTGCCGTTATTCCCTTGTCGGTACGGCCTGCAGCAGCATAAACCTGTTCAAAAAGAATACCCTCGGCTGCTAAATTATCAATGTTGGGGGTCACACCTTGTTCTCCGCCAAGACTACCTACGAGTTCTGCGGTAAAACTTTCAAGTACAATAAGTACAATGTTTGGACGCTCAGATTTTAAAACTTTGACAGTTGATTGAGAGGGTTTCTTAAATAATGAGGATACAATTTTTTTTGCCTCATCTTTTTCATAGTATTTATATGGATTTTCATTATCAAATTTATTATTGATAACATCCTGAATAAGGGTCCATTCAGTATTAACTGAAGCATGGTTTAATACGATGTTGTTTGAAAAATAGGCCATACTTTGGTTGATTGGGCTTAGCTGCCAACCCCCTCTTATTGCAAGAAATAATGTACTGATCACTAAAAAACTGATAGTCAGTTTAATGCCCAATGATTTTGTACGATCGGCTATTTTATAGAGAATAAATTTTGAACTGATATAAATAGAGCAAATCAGGTAAACAAATAAAATGCTAAATAGGAGGATTAACGGAGAGGATGAAGTTGAGGCAATTACTTCTTTTGGAGAATTAAACGCCATTTCGACTGCCCTATAATTTATTTTTGAACCCCATTCTCTGTATAGGTTGAGATTACTAATTGCAATAGTTGAAAATAGTACAATAAAGAAAATTACATAAGATTTTGCTATTATTTTGGGAATCTTGACAAAAGGCAGAAAAAGTAGAATGACATAAAAAATAGCAGGTAGTGCAGAAATATATGCGGCCATTGAGATATCAAGTCTCAAAGCACGCCAAAACGTATTGAGTATTTCAGCAGTTTGGAGGTATGAAATTCTATCTGAAAAATAAATTAGAAATATAAGTCTTTCAAGAAAGAAGAAAACGATCCAGAATAGGAAAAACCGACCAAAAACAATAAAACTTTTTAACATTAGTGCAAGTTATAAAAAACACTGTATGTTAAAAAGATTTAATCTTAATATTAAGTTTATGTTATCTACCTCCTTGCATTTGCATCAGCTGATCTATACTGATTTCTTCAAAATCTTTTGAAGCAGAAAATGAACCAGCAGGTACAGTACCGGCTTTGATTTCTTTTACAACAGCTTTTACACTCAAGCCATTCATGAACGAAACGAATTCAACTGGAAAACCAAAGTTTTTATCGAAGAAGCGGCTTAACGCATTGGGTGTCACTTCCACATCCTTTGTAAACCAGGCTTCGAAATTTTGATTTGATTTTTTATCGTTAACTTCATGCTTTATTACCTTAAAACCGGCAATGCTTTTAGTCTCTGTGCTGGCTTTCAATGTTAATTCAGGCAAATTTGCCTGCATTTTCTCTTGGTCAGCAGGGCTTAACAAGACAGAAAACTTTTTACCCATCATGGGTATATCTAATAAAAGACGTTCATATTCCTTACTTACATTCAGAATATTTGTACTGCTGAACATTGCAGATTTGGTTTTTAAACTCTAAGAGTCTCCTTTGAAATAAACGGTTAACTCTTTTGGGAAACTACTGGCCATTGCCTGCATTTGCTCAGGCAATTTCCACTCAACGGTATAAATAATAGTACCCTCAGGTATTTTACCTGTGTTTGCAGAATTGCTTGACTGGGCATAAATTCCTGCTGCTGAAAACAACAGTGCAATACTTAAAATGATTCTCTTCATATCCTAATAATTGATCTTACAAATAGACGGATTATTCCGGATATTGTTACTTATGACCGTTTAATAATTTTATTTGAGCTTTTCTTGTAAGGAAAGTATTTTCATTCAAATGAAATGTATTTGCTTGATTTTTATTTTGTTCCAAACCGAATTAATTGCTCAGATAAGCCCCGGGCCAAGGTCTTTATCGATGGGTTCGGCCGGAGTTGCTTTAAAGGATGTATGGTCATTACAGCATAATTCTGCGGGCATTGCCGAAATCCAAAGGCCAATAGTTGCTTTAGGATACGAGCGCCATTTTTCTGATCAGGATTTAAGTACTCAAAAAGCTGTTTTTATTATTCCATTTAAACAGCATGTTTTTGGATTGAGTTTTCATCGTTATGGCTTTAGTGAATATTCAGAGCAAACGGCAGGAATTGCGTATTCAAGAAATTTTTCAGGCGCTCTGGCACTCTCAATTATGCTGAATTATCATCAGCTAAGTATTTACAAATATGGGTCATCAAGCGCTGTAAGTTTGGATGCTGGTTTACAATATCGAATCAACGATAGATTTTGGATCGGAACTCATATTTCAAATCCGTCAAATAATAGGTTTCAAGATCTTTTAGGATCAACTATTCCCCTTAGTCTTTCTTTCGGTGTTTCTTTTGAATTTAGCGATAAGGTATTAGTAATCAGTGATATTTATATGGTTTTAAATGCTTCGATTGATACAAAACTAGGCCTTGAATATCGATTAATCAAGTGGTTTGCCTTGAGGGGAGGGATTTCTGCAAGCCCATTTAAGCAATATGTAGGCTTTGGTCTTCAGCATCATCGATTTGCTTTAGATGTAGCAACCTCTTCACATCCAAATCTTGGCTATTCACCTAATCTGGCGTTTAGTTATGAATTTTAATGGTAAATACCTCCGATTTATTCTTTTTCTATTTATTATAGTGCCTCATATTGCATGCGCTCAAGACGATGATTCTAATATCATTGAAAAGATTCTGGATATTCTTTCCCGTGACCCAAGCGAGGACCAGGATTATTCAGATATAGCCGAGCGGTTAATTTATTATAAGAAACATCCAATTGATCTTAATAATGCGACCAAAGACCAGTTGCAAGAGCTGATTTTTCTGAGCCCAATTCAAATCAATCAAATTCTTAGTCATAGACTTGAAAATGGTCTTTTTATTGATGTTTTTGAACTTCAAAGCATCAGCAGTCTCGACATTGAGTCTATCAGTTTGCTCATAAATTTTGTCAAGGTAACATTGCCTATTCCGTTAAAAGATATGACATTCAAAAAGCTTGTACAGAAAGCTGACCATGATCTTATGATTAGAATGGGACAAATACTTGAAAAACAGGCAGGGTTTTCAAAATTAACTAATGCAAATGAGGCAAACTATCAAGGTTCTGCATGGAGAGTTTTAACTCGTTACCGTTATAATTTTTCGAATACCTTGGCCGCATCACTTAATATGGAAAAAGATGCCGGCGAGCAATTTTTTGATAGCAGTAAAAACAAAGGTTTTGATTTTTATTCAGCAAATATATCATTTCGAGGTAGTGGTATAGTTAAGAAATTGCTTATTGGTGATTATGCGCTACAATTTGGTCAGGGTTTAGTGATGTGGTCAGGCTCAGGCTTTGGTAAGGGTGCCGGAATAAGTACCATTGCCAAACAGGATTTTGGTTTAAGGCCTTACAGTTCGGTTAATGAGTCGATGTTTTTAAGAGGTGCTTCGGGTACGTTTAAGTATAGAAAAATTTCTTTTACTCCCTTTATTTCAAAAAAAAACCTGGACGCTAGTTTGACGGAACAGGGGAATGAAATTAGTGCTTTAAACAGCAGTGGACTGCATCGTACTAAAAGTGAAATTGATAATAAATCCCGACTATTATCCACCATTTATGGAGCTAATATTCAATTTAATAGCAAAAGTTTAAACATCGGATTTACCTCTTATCAAACCCAGTTTAGCCTTCCTTTTAGTATAGGGAAATCACTTTATGAACAATACGATTTTATAGGAAACTCGCTCAATAATCTGGGAATGCATTACGATTATAACTTTAAGAATACCTATTTTTTTGGTGAGATGGCACATAGCAAAAATGGTGGGTCTGCATCTATTAATGGAATCATGAGTAGCCTGTCTCCCAGAGTTTCTCTGGTACTTATGCATCGCATGTATGCTAAGAATTATCATTCATTTTTTAATCAGTCTGTTTCTGAAGCCTCAAATGCAGTAAATGAAAGTGGTTTTTACTCCGCTCTGTCACTCAAGTTTGATTCTAAATGGGATTTATTTACATATTCCGACTTTTTCAGGTTCCCATGGTTAAAATTCAGGGTTAATGCTCCTTCATCCGGCTACGAAATATTTGCTCAGATTAACTACACAATGAATAAGAAACTGAAGTTGAGTAGTCGATTTAAGCAGCAGTTGAGGCAAGAAAACTCAGACG
>CAMDQV010000057.1 GCA_945906015.1 Pedobacter schmidteae
GATTTTGTGTCAGTTTAGGATTGATATCCAATTCAAGCTGAGGGATTGGGAATAAAGCATGCTTTGCTGTATATCCAATTGGACCTAATTCCTGAAGTGCTAAACCCCATCTTCTCAAATCATTAAAACGGATGAATTCAAACATCAACTCTACTTGTCTTTCCTTATTAATCGCTATAAACATATCTGCCTTATTACCTGTATTGGCAGCTGTTATTGCAGGCATATTAACTGATGGCCGGGCACGAATCTGATTTACAGCAGCTCTTGCTTCAGTTAGTTTGTTCAGCTCATTTGCTGCTTCTGCGTACATTAATAATACATCTGCATAACGGATAATTGGATAGTTTATACCATTACTATTGACATACATGATAGGCCACATACCCTTTTTTACTGCATAGCCGGTTGCTGACCAAACCGCACTAAATGTAGCCAGAGCTGTACTAACATTTGGAGCGAATGAATCACCTGGCCTGAAGATTGACATAGCACGACGTGGATCTGTTGGATCAAATGCATCAAATGCTCTTTTTGTAGCCAAACCTGAACCTGTAGCTCCATTCACTGCAGGAAGATAACTTCCGTTACGACCGTTAGAGCCACTACCACCAATATCAGCAAATTGAACCTCAAAAATGGATTCCTTATTATTCTCGAAGCTCCGGTGCCATACTTCCTGGAAATTATCCATCAAACCATATTTTCCAGAATTGATTACCAGTAAAAAGTATTTCTCTGCATTGGCATAATCCTTATTATACAGATAGACTTTACCCAGTAATGCTTGAGCTGCACCTTTAGTTACTCTACCCAAATTAGCCCCACTGTGTGAGACAGGGAGACCTGCTTCTGCTGCTAATAAATCAGCAATTATAACTTTATATACATCGGCAACAGGAGTTCTTGCAATCAGAGATGCATCAGTATCAGGCAAAGGCTGTGTTACTAGTGGAACTGCACCAAATATATTAACGAGATCAAAATAAAACAAAGCTCTTAGGAATTTAGCTTCGCCTACATATTGACTCTTTAATGCATCTGCCATATTAATTCCAGGAATATTCGCAATTGCAAGATTTGACCTGTAAACTCCTTCATACAACCCTCTCCAGGTATCATGAATCTGATTTAGTGCCGGAAAGTAAGTGAAATTATTATACTCCAAAGGAACTGTATTGGAAAGTAAAACCTCACCTGATGGCACATCATTAATCCTATAGAGATTAATACTCCAGGCACTTTGAAGCGAAACATATATTGCATTAACTCCTAACTGAGCTCTTTCTGCTGAATTATAAAAACCAACCTCCGTCAATGCATCTGGTGGTGACTTTTCTAAAAACTCCTTCTTGCAACCTGCTAATAATAACAGTATTAACAGGGTTGATATACCTAATTTTAAATTTTTCATATTCTTGTATTTTAAATTTCTTAATGACCAGTTTAATAAGATAACGCTGCTTTCTAAAAGTTTAAAAAGTCAAATTAACTCCGAATGAGTAAACGCTAGGGATAGGAGTTGAACCTGTGTCTACTCCAAAAGCTAGTGGACTTCCTGAGTCATCATTGAAACCTAATCCTCCCAAGGTATCCGCATTGTAGTTAGGATATTTGGTGATGGTAAATAAGTTTTGCCCGTTAAAATATATCCTAGCATTTCTGGCACCAACCCTTTTAATTATACTTTGAGGAAGTGTATAACCAATCTGGAAATTCTGCATTCTTAAGAAATCTGCATCTAATACATAGTCAGACTGACTACGATTGTTCTGATTGGTATCACCACGAACTGCACGTGGTAGCGTATTGGATGTACCAGGTCCTTTCCATCGATCTAAAACAGTAATTTTATTGTTCCACTCGCCCTGCATGGTTTCAAGATAAACACCCTGAGAATCATATAATTTCTTACCGCTGGTTCCATAAAAACTCATATTGACATCAAAACCTTTCCAACTGGCATCAGCTGCAAATCCATAATCAAAATCTGGCCATGGATCACCAATATTGGTTCTGTCATTGGCATCAATTTTTTTATCGCCGTTGATATCCCTAAATCTTCTGTCACCTGGCTTAGCACCAATTTGTGTTGGATGTGCATTGATTTCTGCCTGTGTTTGGAAGATCCCGTCATTTATATGACCAAAGAAGTGCGACATTGGTAAGCCAGGTAAGGTGCGAGTATAGGTTCCTGAGTAATACACATTTTCCACAAGGTTGATGATGCTTGTTCCTGTACCGAGTGAAATTACTTTATTTCGTACATTAGATAGGTTACCTGAAACACCATATTTCAGTTCGCCAGCTTCTCCTCTGTAACCCAACAAGAATTCCATACCCTTATTCTGCAATTGAGCAGCATTTTGGTATGGTCCGGAATCACGGGCAAATCCGGTTACAGTTGAAATTGGAGTTCTAACCAGGATTCCCTCAGTATCTTTAATCCAATAATCAGCAGTGAAATAAATTTTATTCTGAAGAAAGCTTAAATCTACCCCGATATTAGATTGAGTAGTTGTTTCCCAACGAAGATTTGGATTACCTAAGTTGTTAACCACTGCTGCAGGTGCAAGTTGATCTGCACCAAAGAAATAACGTGAACTGGTTGAAACAACTGTCTGATTACTATAGTTACCTATATCCTGATTACCCAACTGCCCCCAGCTAGCTCTAAGTTTTAAACCACTGATCAATTTGGAATCTTTCAGGAAGTTTTCCTTATCGACGTTCCATCCAACTGCCAATGAAGGGAAACTTCCATAGCGATTGGCATCTCCAAATCTTGATGAACCATCACGACGTATAGTAGCAGTAATCAAATACTTGTCGAACATAGTAATATTTGCTCTGCCCAGAAAGGATCTCAAGGCCCACTCGTTTTCAGTTCCACCAACAGTAAACACACCGGTACCAGCACTCAATACCTGAATGTCATTACTCGGAAAATCTCTTCTTGTACCATTAATACCATTTCCATAGTAATTTTGCTGAGTAAATCCTCCGAGTAAATTAATCCTGTAATTTTCTTTAATTACCTTATTGTACGTAAGAGTATTTTCAATAAGGTATTCATAAGACTCGCTTAAACTTGTATTTAAGCTTCTGGCATTACTACCCCTGTTATTCATCTGGAACTGAGGTACATAATTCTTGAATCTTCTAAGACCCGAATTTAAACCTACGTTTAATTTAAACTCCAGGTCAGGAAGTATTTTATAGGTAGCATATGCACTACCAATAAGCTTATTATTAGTGGAATATGCACGGTTCATGTCACGGCGTCCAAGGATATTATCCCGGTTATTCACACCGGTAGTTGCTGGTGATGGGCCGGCATAACCGCTATCATTATTCGGATCATAAATAGGCATTGATGGAGCGGCACCCATCATATAGGCTAAATCCAGGTTATTACCGAAATTTAAGTTTAGCCCTTCTTCCTTAGTAGCAATCAATGATTGACCGATAGTTAACTTTCCAATCTTAAACTCTGTTTTTACTCTTGAATAATAACGCTTATAAGTACGGAATGCCAAAACACTTTCCTGATCAAAAATACCACCGGAAATAGAATAACTAGCATCCTTTGTGCCTCCCGCAACGGTAAGTGAGTGATCTTGTATTGGAGCAGGATTAATGGCTGCATCCTGCCAGTCAGTATTTGTCTTCAAATTCAAAGGATCATTCATTGCAGGTTGTAAAGGATAGAAGTTACCATTTACGTGAGCCTCATTGATTACATCTGCCATTTGTTGAGAACTCAACAGAGGAATAAACTTATTAAATGATTGAATACCATAGTAAGAATTAAAACTGATTGAAGGAGCACGATTACCGCCACTCTTAGTGGTGATTAGAATTACTCCATTCGCAGATCTTGCACCATAAATTGCTGCTGCAGATCCATCCTTTAATACAGTAGTAGATAGCACATCATTCGGGTTGATACTGTTGATATCTGATGCCTCCATTGGCATACCATCTACCACATAAAGAGGCCCCGATCCCCCGAAGGTATTTAAACCTCTGATACGAACGTTTACATTCTCCCCCGGATCACCTGATGTACTGGTGAATGTAACCCCGGCAACTTTACCTTGCAGTGCCTGGTTTATATTGGAAAATGACTGATCTTTAATATCTTTTGCAGTAACCGAAACAACTGATCCGGTTAAATCACTTTTCTTCTGAGTACCGTAACCCACCACGACAACTTCCTGAAGTGCTTCTGTATTTTGTTCCAAGGTAACATCAAGACTTGTTCGGCCTGACATAGAAACCTCTATAGAAGTATAGCCAATATAGGTAAATACTAAAACACTTGAACCATCGGGTACATTAATAGTGTAGCGACCATTTGCATCAGTACTTACTCCGATAGCAGTTCCTTTAACTTTCACACTAACTCCGATCAATGATTCTCCTTTTGAATCACGAACCTGACCTCTCACTTCTGTAGGAGGGGCCTTTTCAGTTAGATTTTTAATGTCAATAAGTGCATCCGATACAAAAGCAGCAGATTTCTGCTGAACGATGATCGTATTATTACTTATAGCATAAGTGAGTGCTTGATTTGAAAAAGATTTTTCAAGTACATCTATGACATTTGCATTGTTAAAATTGATACTTACTGGTTTAGCTTCATTGATCAATGGTGTAATATACACCAGATCATAGCCTGTTTGGTTGCTAATCTCCTTTAGTACAATTTCAAGTTTAGTGTTTTTAAACTTCAAACTGACTGTTTGAGAAAATGATTCAGCACTGCTTACTTGAAGGAATGCTGTAATCAATAAAACAAAAATTAGTTTTATCATCAACAAAGGCTTTATTATGTAGTCAAAGGGTCTACATAAGGTTAATGAATGTAATTTCATATATTTGCGTGTTTGGATTTAGTTAATACTTGTGTACTACAATTAAATTGGCAATCCAAAATTGACCAGGAGCGTTGCAACCGCTCTTGGTTTTTTTAGATTACCGTATTATCGATTTTGTTTGTTTCATCGCATAACGGTGATCCTCCTTCCTTCTACTTTAAAATGAATAGCATTAGTTAATTGAAGAACATCCAGAACTTCTGAAATATCTTTTGATTTTGATATATTTCCTCCAAAGCCAACTTCAGGAATATTCCCACTATAGCTGACCTCAACATTATACCAGCGAGATAATTTTCGCATGATACTTTTGATATCTTCATTTTTAAAGACAAAATACCCATCCTTCCAGGCTACAACTTCTTCAGTATCTGCTTCAACCACTGCTGAAACTAATTCCTTTGGCTGAAACTGTTGTCCCGGGCTTAACAACACCACCTTATCTTTATAAATAATTTTGACTGAGCCTTCAATTAGAGTTGTTTTTATAGGTCCTTCATCCGAATATGAATTTATATTAAACTGGGTTCCCAAAACCTCTACAATCTGGTCTTTTGTAATCACCCTGAAAGGTTTACCCTTATTTTTGGAAACATCAAAATATGCTTCACCACTCAGCTCTACTTCACGCGTATGACCATTAAAAAGAGCAGAAAATCGTAATGAAGATGAAGAGTTGAGCCAAACCTTGCTTCCATCAGGTAGGTTTACCTGATATTTACCTCCAATAGGTGTTTCAATCTTGTTGTAAATAACATTTTCTTTAGTTTCAGGACTAACAGTATTTGCAGAATTTGAAAAAGAATAAAGCAATTCACCATCAGATGTTTTTTGAATACTAACACCTGCCTGATTAGCAAGAATTCCATTCTTTGCATCTTCTAAGATTATTTTAGTCCCATCAGAAAGTGTTAAAATTGCCTTGTCATCACCAGGCGTAATTATAGCTTCTTTAGGCTCAACAACTTTGGCAGCTATGTTATCATCTACTGTTCTATTCTTATAAAAGTATAAACCGGTTGTAATCAAAATCAATATACTTGCTGCAATACCAAGTTGATACCACAAACGCGGAGCGAATGTTGGGATAATTTCTAGTTCATTTTGAATTTCACTATCAAAATGCTTATTTCTAATAATGTTTTGAAAAATCAGCTCTTTATCATCCCCATTAAGAAGATTAAACTTTTTGGAGTTTTTAAAAACAGTATCAATTGCGATGTTTAATTCTTCATCTTCCGGATTCGCTCGGATGTAATCAACCAATAGGTCATAATCTTCTCTGCTGATCCCACCATCAACAAAAAGGCCTAAAAGTTCTATCAACTTATTTTGATTCATACTTGTATTAATCGTAACTCATTTGATTATAACTTATACACCTGAAAATCAAAAGAGGACTAGTCTGTATTCACTTTTTTAAAAAAAAAAAGGCATTGGGCAGATAAAACTTTAGAAAAAGAGAATAGAAAATGCCTTATTAAATTGGGTGCGAAGCGTTTTAAGTGCCGCTACTAAATGATTCTTAACTGTATTTCTGGAAAGATTCAATTCTTCAGCAATTTCATCATAGCTAAGTTCCTGATGCCTACTCATTCGAAATATCAATTGTTGCTGTTTTGGCATTTTGGATAATACCTGCTCAGTAAACCGGGAAAGATCCTCCAAAAAAACTTCCTCTTCGGTCTCGTTACTTACCTTTTTAACATTAAGCCACATCTTATTCATTGCACACTGCGACGTTGCAACATGACGTAAAACGTTCAGAGTAAGCCTGCGGGTAATGGTGTAAAGGCAGGGTGCGATCGGATATTGAGTATCAAGCTTAGCCCGGTTTATCCAAAGGTTTAAAAAAACTTCCTGAACAACCTCCTGACAAGGTTCCTTTTCTTTTAGAAAGCGATAACTTAAAGCGTATAGTTTACTGGAATACAAATCAAAAACAATTCGAAATGCTGATTCATCACCTTCCTTAATCCGGGAGATAAGCTCAAAATCACAAATCTGTTTTTTCTTTTGCATAAACATTTCACTATACACTATAAATATAATGTAAATTTTATGTAATAATTATAATAATCCTATTGCCTTTTGTAAAAAAAAGAGTGCGATAAAATTTCATAATAATTTTTTGCTAAGCGTCTTACAAAAAATATTTTGCACGAATCTTTACTGATAAAATTGGAGCATTTGTTAGAGGACTACCGTTCAAGGAAGAAATTGTACAGCTTTGAATTGGGGAATATTACAGTATTTTTAAGGAAGGTACATCACATTATAAAACGAATGGAAAAGCCAGACAATTTCAAATCCTATACGTTCCAAATATCAGGCACAAAAAAACCCGGCGAAGTTCACCGGGCTGTATAAGAAGATCAAAAAAACTAGATCAATTTTTTAGCCATCAGGTATTCGGCTATTTGAACAGCATTGGTTGCTGCTCCTTTACGAAGATTATCGGCAACGATCCAAAGATTTAATGTTTTATCCTGAGATTCATCTCTTCTAATTCGGCCAACAAAAACCTCATCTTTTTCATGAGCATCCATTGGCATTGGGTACTTTAAATTTGCCGGATCATCAACAACGAGTATACCTTCTTCTTTTTCCAGAATTGTACGTACCTCATCCAGGTCAAAATCATTTTCAAATTCAATATTAACTGATTCAGAATGCCCACCCATAACTGGGATACGAACAGTTGTTGCAGTTACGCGAATGGAATCATCTCCCATGATCTTTTTTGTCTCAAGGATCATTTTCATCTCTTCCTTGGTGTATCCATTATCTTGAAATACATCGATCTGAGGAATTACATTCAGGTCAATCGGATAAGCATATGCCATTGGACCGACAATACCTTTACGTTCATTCATCATTTGATCTACGGCTTTTACACCGGTGCCCGTAACAGACTGATAGGTAGAAACAACAACACGTTTAATTCTATATTTATCATGCAGTGGTTTCAAAACCACCACCATTTGTATAGTTGAACAATTCGGATTGGCAATAATCTTATCTTGAGCGGTAAGTTCATTTGCATTCACTTCTGGCACGATTAATTTCTTATCCGGATCCATCCGCCAGGCAGATGAATTATCAATTACTGTTGTACCTGCGGCAGCAAAACGCGGTGCGCTTTCTAGGGAAGTTCCTCCACCGGCAGAGAATAATGCTACATCTGGCTTCATAGCAATGGCATTATCCATGGTCACAACAGTATACTTTTTTCCCTTGAATTCAATCTGTTTACCTGCACTCTTTGCAGAAGCAACCGGGATCAATTCACTAAGGGGGAAATTGCGCTCTGCTAAAACTTTTAACATCACCGAACCTACAAGGCCGGTAGCGCCTACTACTGCAACTTTCATTTTTTTTGTTTTTTAAAAAATTCGAACATTAATTATTATTAAGGCAAATATCGCAAATTGTTTGGTTATTTAATTGGCTTAACTAGCCCCATGAGCAAATTTCTGGTCTAAATCATGCATTCTATCAATAATCATAACCGTTTACTATATAGATCTTACCGTAAACTCATTCCTTTTGCATGCATTATGCCAAAATCTTAATTTAATTCTGCTTTTATAGGCAGAAATGAAAAAAATCTTAATAATAGTACTTTTTTTATACAGCAACTCAGTGCGTGCACAGCTAAATGATGATTTTAGTGACGGTAATTTTTTATTGAATCCAGTTTGGACTACCGGAAATAGCGGAACTGATTTTATTGTTCTAACTAATAAACTCAGATCAAATTCCAGTCTGAGTTCTGGTAGCTTTTATATCAGTACCCCTAATACGCTTGCATTAAATTCCAAATGGGAGTTCTGGATCAATCTTCAGTTTAATACCTCAGGAGCAAACTTTGTAGACATTTATTTGATTTCAGATAAAGCAGATCTTAAAAGCAGTTTGATCAATGGATATTTTATTCGAGTTGGAAATACCGATGACGAAATCTGCCTGTATAAACGATCTGGCTTAAGCAGCAGCAGCAGCAAGCTAATTGATGGGCTAAACGGAACCACAAATACAAGCAATAACACAATCAGAGTACGGGTTACCAGGAATAACGACGGACTTTTTAGTCTTGAGAGGGATTTAAGTGGAGCTACTAATTCCTTTTTTACAGAGGGAACATTCAGGGATATTAGCTTTACAAATTCCTCTTTCTTCGGTGTTTTTATTCAACAATCTACTTCCAGTTTTTTTCAAAAACATTTTTTCGATGATTTCAAAATTGAGCCTATAATTTTAGATACGAGTCCGCCCGAATTAACAGGAGTTTCAGTTATAGACTCAATTACTTTAGAAGTAACCTTTAATGAGGCCATGGATAGCATTGGGGTTAAAAATCCGATAAACTTTAGTTTAACTAATTTCACAGGACAACTAAATAATATCCAAACAAGCTCCGATCCGACAAAATTCAAGATCAAATTGAATTCTGAATTAAAAACGGGCCAGTACTATCTCAAAGCATTGAACGTAAAAGACATCAATGGAAATTTAATTCAAAATAAAAATCAGGCATCCTTCAACTATGTAAAACCTTATAAGCCTAAATTCAGAGATATCATTATCAACGAAATATTTGCTGATCCGGCACCGCAGATCGATCTGCCATCGGTTGAATACATTGAACTTCTAAATTCCAGTAATGAAACCATATCACTTTATAACTGGAAGCTAAGCGACCTATCAAGTTCAGGCTCTTTGGGTAATATTAGCATTTCTCCCAACTCCTATTTAATACTTTGCGCTAAGGCAGACACCGCTGAATTTAAGAAATTCGGAAATGTTTTGGGCCTTTCCTCTTGGCCATCACTGAACAACAGCGGGGATGTGCTATCTATAAAGGATCATTTAAATACCTTGGTAGATTCCATTTCCTATTCAGATACTTGGCATCGCGAACCGTTAAAAAAACAGGGTGGATGGAGTTTGGAACGCGTGAGTGCTACCTCCATTTGTGAGGGAATTTTTAACTGGATAAGCTCTAATGACGCTTCGGGTGGCACTCCGGGGAAGCAAAATTCTGTATTCATTGCCAATTTCGATCAAAAACCCTTAAAAGCTGACAGTTTGAATCGTTTATCCGATACTACCCTTTTGGTATATTTTAACAAACCATTAAATAACAGCACGTTAACAACAAATAATTTTTTATTA
>CAMDQV010000058.1 GCA_945906015.1 Pedobacter schmidteae
TGATTTGGCGGGGGTAGTCTCCCGTATTGATAGTATTATTGCAAACCAAATTCGTATTTCCGTCGGTATTGAGTAAGGCACCAATAGTCCAAGAAAATGGCGTAATCAATGGGGTAACAGCACAACTTTCAACGTGGTTTAGAGTAATCTCAATATCGTAAATACAGTCCATGCAAACCGGGAACCCGGTGCAAATTTCAGCAATTAGCGTTTCAGGTAAAATACTATAATCAAATGTGTAATCGGTATTGTCGGATGATACAAAAAATTGATGCTCCGCAATCATTGTTTTATCATCCTGATTAATAATATTTTTATTCATCAATGAGATGTCAATTGTATTGGTGGCTATATTATCAAGTGCATCCAGATTATCAGGGGTTTTCCCAGCAAGGGCTGTGGCTATGGTTTTGCCTTCAGGGTTAATGTAGGTTATCGATACCTGGCGGTTGGGATCCATAATCGCATTTTTCTGATACCGCAGGGCGTCCCCTACCTCTGTTCCAAACATGCGGTCCAGTTCTTCCTGGTTAGGGGCGGCATAATAAAACCGGGTCTCATGGTTGTTCCCGAATTTATAGATTTCACCAACACCGCTTTGAGCTGCTACTCGGCCCGTATTGTCCTGCAAGTAGCTAACTTGGGTAAAAGGAAAACCGGCGGCATCGGGGATAAAGGCATTAAATCCTAATTTATTGGGGTTGTTGGGCGAATAATAGGCTGCGGCTCCCAGAATGCCTGAATTGGTTTGGAAATTAGATGATAGTTTATTGGTATTGGGGCAGGTAAAATTCGGGGCATCAAAGTCTTGCCAGGCATAGGGTTGCTGCGTGCTATTACTTATATTTAGTAACGGCAAGTATTTTATTTTTTTTGAATTGGTGGGAACGGGTAAAATATTCACCGCCGGACGGCCCTGATAATCATAAATGGTTTCTCCGGCTATGACTTCCCTGATCTTTGCGTTTCCCGGCTCTACACAGGGTGCTGTGCCCATGCCGGAAAAAATGCCCGAAGCAGGCAACTGCCGCTCCAGGTTCATCCCAGTCACAGTCTGTCTTGAGCGGAAGGTTCCATCAAAATAATTTACAATATCGCTTCGTTTTCCTTCCTCGGCAAATGTAGAGGCCACCTGCCAATTCATGCTGTCGTTAATATGGGCAATGGCGCGGTAAAATTTATTGGTAAAACTACTCACCATCCCCCTCTCCATTACACCGGTCCATTTGCAATACACCGGCTGATCCAGATTTGTTCCAGCCCTTCCGATAATCCTTACTCTATAGAGTATCCAGCCCCGTTCATATACTAAAGGAAAACGATAATTGGGCTCCATTACGGTAACCCGGGTGCTGTTATTTTTAAAATCAAAAGGAATAAGGCTGGGAGCTACCGGGGTGTAATAAATTTCGGTATAATCATCTAAAAAGGTATATTCCAACTCATATGCCTCCGCTTCTACAGTTCTGTCCCATTTTATAAGCAACTCATCGGTTTCCTTGTCTTCGCACATCTCAAGTCCGTTGATTAAGGTATTGTAACTCATTGCAGAAATCCGTTCTACCTGAAACCCTGCATTGAGTTCAATAAAAGGTATCAATTTTATCTTTAAATTGGCAATATCTGTGGCTGAAGCACCAGCATCCCCCATTACATCAACACAGGTTATCTTTACATCAACCTTATACGCATTTTTGAAAGTATAAACATTGGAAATATCTGATTTTTTAAGTTCCCCTGATTTGTAATTTATTTCAAGGGTTATTGGTGTAGGGGCCGAGGTTGTGGCATCCAAAAAATAATTTGTTATTTCTGCTGTTACTGTAACCTTGGCATTGGCATTAAAAGCGGAGTGATTTTTAAGGCCTAACTCTATCGTATTTATAAAGGTCGTGCGTTGAGTCGTGTTATTAAATTGGCTTAAGTTACCAGAATTTATTCCGTAGTACTGGGGATAAAAATAAAGCTGGCTGCCACAGGTTAATCCCATTAATGAATTGCCTGATAATGGATATTTAATCATAGGATACTGCCGGGCATTTGCTTTAAAAGCAAAGGCAGATAACAGAAACAATATAATATATCTACTTAGCGCCATTGTAATTATGAAGTTTTAATAAGGATGAAAAGCCTTCCTTTATAGTAATTATTCCTTTTTCCGTTTCCTTCTTTATGCGGATAAGTTCACCCTGGTTATTGTATTCATTTTTAGTGAAATAATTATTTTCATCAAGACTATAGGTCAGTTTTAGATTAACATCATCATACACGTAGGAAACCATATTGCCAGCTTTAGGAAATATTCGTAAATCATCAAAATATGTTGAGGCACTTCCTTTATTTAGTTTAACAGTAACACTATTACTTATTGTTGAGGTTTTAAATGTTCCCATAATTCTTTGCCAATCTTCTATAACAGGGCCTTCTGCAATAAATGTTATAGGCGCAGAACCACTACACGTAATGGATACTGAGGCATCGTTACATGACAGAATTGGTGGTGTTTTATTTACTTTTACCCAACATGAAAAAACATATTCTTTATTTTTTTCAGGAAAAAATCCACCAATACATTTGTTACAAACCGTATCAACAGGGGTAATAGATACCGTTCTGTGTTTTATAGTACCATTAGCAGACTTGACAGGGGAACGGATTTGAAAAGTATCTATTATTGTGGCGGATCTTTTTTTGTATTTTTCTTTACTAGGAACCGGTACCAATGGTGCAGTAGATTGAGTGTTATCGCCTGTTGTACTTATTATAGGAACAGGGTTAGCATGTGCGGTGGTTCCCGGGCTACTTGTAGACCTTTTACAATCTTTAGGAGAAAAGACAGTGAAGGTAAGAAAATTTGGGACTTCTATTGAATATTTTCCTGTATGGGACTCAGAATTAGATATAAGAAGATTTCCGGACAATATTCTTACTCGTTTCATTTTATCATTATTAGGTGTACCTGATTGTGTAGGCTTAAACAGCAATGGACAATAGGTAAAATAATAATCTTCAAAACCATCAAAGTAGGTCTCACCATAGGCTGCATTATTAGCCTGGGCCGTGATTAATGTATTTTTATATCCCAATAAATTTGCAGTTTTTATCCCTATTCTATCTTCGGTTTCAATAGTTTGACCATCAACATCCGTAAGATTCACTTTCTCTTTCCATTCCCAATTCGGATATTGAATTGTCCACTTGGGAATCGTATCCTCATACAAACCCCAAAAATCAGAATAGTTTTTAAACAGCCCTTGTACTTTAATATTTGTAACACCGCTTACTAAATTATCAGGGGTTCTTTCCTCTAAATAAAACCATGTGCGCTTAGGTTTATAATTCCCTTTCTTCCCCGATAGGAATTCATTTTTTCCAAACCTTTTTTTCAAAAATTCACAAGAATCACAATACATAACGGAGCTATCATAATATTCAATAGCAGAACTGTTAAGTGTATTTGTATTACCAAACAGAATTTTATAACCCCCACTTAATGGATTCAGGTTCCATGTAACAACTTGACCAGCAGAACTGGATAATATATTTTTAGCTGCAGAATTAACAATTTGATAATTATTATTTGGTAAAGCAGTCGTAGTTGTGCCCACATCATTCATAAATATGGTTGACGTCCCACTCGTGCTTTTTACCCATAAACGGGGATAAATGACAGTTGCGGCAGATTGTAACTCGTCTCCCACTTTTAAAAACGGTTTGATATCTGCAAGGTTTGAATTAGTTAATTTTAATTTTGTATTTATATAAGATGGCCCCATTCCCTCATACATCCACCAGGCAGGATATTTGAAAGAGAACAACGTATCATTAAACTCGTTGGCCATTTTTGTGAGTAAAACTTCACCAGTAATTTCATCAAAGGCCAAATTTTCTGTGGCAACACAAGAACTTTGCTCATAAACTGTCTTACTTTTAAGCAACCCGTTTCTATGAATAACTTTATTGATTACGAGTGATTGGAATTGCTTTTCTTCTGTCATTTCAGAATATAAAGGCATAATAATCGGAATAGGTGCTGGTCCAAACATTGCCATATTCAAATTAGCATTAATGTAGGCTGAAACTGATTTATCATAGCTTTTTCTTCCATCAATTGTATATTCAATTGATAATCCTAATCTAGTATTTTGTTTTATCGTTCCTTTATCATCGATAATTGTGAAGTGGTCATTATTTGAAAAATACTCTGAGACTTCGCCAGATATTCTATCTCCATTTTGATTATAAACCCAAGTAGCTTTAGGCATTCCGCTCATGTTATTCAGCTCAATGGAATAGCCCTGAGTAACTGAAGCAAAGTCACTTTGCTGATCAATAGCAACAAATGGAGGTTGAATAATATTGGGTTCTGTTTTATGCCTTGCTTCATCAATTGCTGTTCGATTAACCTTAACAGGAAAGTCTTTAGCTGTATAAAACTCATTGACTATTTTCCCTGTTTTGCCCACGATAAGGTTGGTTCTATTGGTAATTTGAGTAACCTTGCCGTAAGTAATTTGAGGAGCTGGGAAAAGAGACTCGTTCACAGGTTCTTCAACATAATATTCTGTATCCGGGGCTTTTTTCTTTTTATCTGAGTAAAAAATAGGTTGTTTTAATGAAATCTCATCCCCACCTACCATGGGTTCATAATCAGCCACTCCGGAACTTATAATCATAGTATCATGTCCAGTGGTAATTTCTGTAGTTGTATAATCATAGTCAGTTGTATAAGCTTTACCGTCATGTGTATTGCCGGTCATTTCATCCCAGCTATCATCAATACTAATTTGTTTAACTCTGCTACCACCGGCTATCTTCTTTTTTATTGGATTATAAAGCCGGATAAAGCTTTTATTTGTATCAACTTCGCTACAGTATCCCTGACCTTTACAGTATAAATTCACACCTATTTCAGACGCTTCAATTTGATTTCCTAACTGATCTATGATATTTGGTAAAGAATTAATAAATGTGCTGAAATTCCCAGGTTCTCCCATACCGTCATTGTTAAAGACCATCCCATTTCTATTAATACGCATAAATTGTAAAGCAGATTTGAGAATAGGGTTACAACTGCCGTTATTTATTTCGTCGTCAAGGTCTGCAGGTTCTAATTCAATATAGGCATAGTCCTTGTTTGCTGCTCTGTCGTAGTTTTTAATTTTTGCATAGCCTGTTATGTATTCATAATTTAGGTCTTTTAACTTGACATAAAATTTATAGTACATAAATTCGTCTTTAATATCTTTAATGTAGTCTCTTTCCAATTCTTGCCTGTCTAATGTCGCATTTCCATTATTGATAGGTTTGAATAATTTAAAATATATCCTGTGATTGCTTAATGAGTAAAGTGATCTGCCATTAATCCCCCCCGCACTTTCATTAAAACCGGCTACCTTAAACATTTGTCCTGCAGTTTTATTTTGAATATATGAATAATCATGGGCTTCATAATTAACTTTTAATTTTCCACCACCAGGAATTGTAATATCCGTCAAATTCCAGGCATAAGCATTTTTATCCATTACGTCCTTTTCTTGTAAAGAATATGGATTGTCTATATTTGATAATCCTGAATTATTACAATCACTAAAATAAGTATCAGGATTTTTTTGATAATAACCCCATCTGTTTACACTTCTGATGTCATATGGAGGATTAATTGTTTCAGTTGCAGATTTTTTACCATATTCAAAAATGTATGGAGTCAGTTTCCCTTTTTTTGAATTTTCGTAAGTAAAAGAAACCTTGTATAAGGTAAGTTTTCCGGTAGTTGCACTTGCAGAATTATCAGTATTCTTGCATAGAGAATTTGCATTGGTAGCAGGTAAATAATCAAAGTGAATAGTTTTTATGGGGGTTGCATAATTACCATTCTTAATTCTGTCTGGCAATGAATAAACGACGATATAATCCAGCTTTTGCAAAGCTTTAGTTATATCCTTTCCACCATTTTCGCCATAAACTCCATATCCGTCAGTTCTTTTACTATAATGATATTCAGCAATCTCTGTTTTGGATTCAATTGAACGGACATAATAGAGTTCCTTTTCACCATATACGTATGTACCCTTATCATCTTTTTGATCGCTCCTTAATCCTTTATTATAAGTCGCCATATTTTGGGCGAAAGGTGTCCTCCAATTATATTTAAAATCCTCCTTATAATAACTAAATTTTACATAATTTCCTAAGTCATCATCGGTAATTCCATCATTGGTAATGTCTCGATAATTAGGGCTTAACACCGCAGTTATCAAAAATTGGGTAACATATGCTGGAGTGGTAGTTGATTCAAAAAAGTGATCAATTCCCAAGTTATTATTTACGCTATTATCTTGGTTTGGGGTATATGTTACTAAGTTTTTAGTACAATCCGGATTTGGATTTTCCCCAACATTAAAACTTGCTTCGACTTGGGTTATATTATAAACAGGAATGCCAAAAACATATTTCATACCATCTGGTTGGATAACAGATATTTCTGAAAGGTGGTGACCTAACCTATTAACTGTTACTCTCTCTTCTGGAGGTGCAGGAATATCGTTAAACTTATAATAATTTATTTTTTTATCAAAGCCAATTTGAGATGCTTCATCTGCTGTTAAATAATTAATTGTTGATTGACGAACCGGTTGTAATTGATTTAATCCGTAATTATTTATTTGACTTCCATTGCTTAAAACAGAAGTAATGGATGACTCATCGGCAAGATTAAATTTTATAGGGTTGTAGTCCCCAAGTTCTGAAAATGCTGAATGATTAAATTTGTTTATTTCGCCATGATTTTTGAAAGAAAACTGTTGATATAGTTCTTTCGATGGATTGCTTCCAAAAACATGCTGTTCAGGATCAAATTTGAGATTTGTAGGATTCCATCTCGACGTTTTCTGGTAGGCATCCGTTGTGCCAAAGTTTCCGCCAGCTTTAAATAAACTACCTAAATTCACTTCGGCTCCTACCTGATTTCCGCTTGAATTTATTATTGCATCTGCGTCGCCTACCACACCGATATCATTTTTACTAACCGAAAAGGTCATAGAAATTCCTTGTCCATTCAAATTAAAAACGTCAGGAGTTTTATAAGGGATGGATAATATTTTAGATTCACCAATAAAATATGGCAACTTTTTCTCTCTATTGAAATCCATAAACGAAAGTCCGCTGATAGATGTTTTTTCATACATTGAGCCATATGCAGAAAATAACTGTGTGGTAGTTGCTAGTTTTTGTTTGGAGAAATAACCGGTTACCCTAATACTTGGATCGACATAATAGGCATCAAAACCTAAGGTTCCGGAATAGGTGCCTGAGAAATTTTCAAAAGGGTAATCAATATCTGGTTGAAAACAATTATTAAGATACGAACAACTGGATAAGCCCAGGATCGACATGGACGATTGATCAGTGCTTCGCTCACTTGTTTTCCCACCTTTATCAACTCCTTTTCTGGTGAGGTTAGGGCTACATCTTACGTAACTTAATCCTGCATTCATACTTGTTTTTAGACCTTCATTAGAATTAACCGACCAGGTTTTACCAAGAGAAATACCTAGTTTATCATTGCCTTTCCCTAATTTCATGCCTAAACTCGGACTTAAATACTTATCAACTCCCGAGTGAGAGTTGACAGAAATCCCCATGCCGAGTGAAGCACTTCCTCCTAAACCTTCATTCGCTTTAGCACTCATACTGATTGATCCGCTTAGTGAGGGTTCTAACCCCCAACCTTTATAATTATTATAGAACACTCCCCAACCTGCACCAACCGATACACCAAGATTATCAGGTAATCCGGCAAGTTCCAAATCCACCCCTAATTTGCCTCCGAAGGTTTCATTCGGTTTAACAGAATATTTTTTCGTCATTAGGTCACCATAAAAATCATCAGGCAGTCCTCTTAGCGTTCTTACTATACTACCTGCATTTAAATTCCAGCCTAACCCAACCATGGAAGATACATCTTCCATTTGTATTCCCGATTGATAGGTTAAATTCATCGGATAACCACCAATGGTGAATAATGGTATTTGGTATGAAAATGTACCAGATGCAGGATTTACTAAATTAGAAGTACCCGCTTGCTGGAATTGCATAAATTCGGGCTGTCCGGGTCCGCCTGTTTGGGCTTTCAGTCCAATTGACAACACCATCAAAATAAATGAAAGGATAAGTTTATTTTTCACGGGCGTTTGTAGCTTTTTCATTATCAATGACTTTAAATTTGAAATGATAATTGTTGACGAAATCGGAAACTGTCAGAAGATATAATTTGCTTGGTTCAAGTTTATAATCCTTTAAATTAAGCGTAATTCTGTTAAGTCCGCTTATACTGTTTAATTTGACTGCCCTTTCATTTGTTGATTTAAGTAATGCATTAGCTCCTACATCGTAAATGCTCATTTTCAAGTTTGAATTGGAAGCATAGTTATTTATAAATTGAACATTCAAAGTGTTACCAGATATTTCTGAGTAATTATCTGATGACTCTTCTGTCAATTCATAGTAGTATTGAACTTCGATAAAAGAGGCGGAATCTTTACAGGTGGTTTTATCATTTTTATTTAGCCATTCGTAAATGATCTTAAACTGATTTGCGGAAGAATTTTGAAAATATAAATTCCCCAAATTAGTTTGACCATTGGGAATATATCCCCGGCTATTTGTCCATTTCATGGTTGACGAGCCAGGCGGGAATTTGGATGGTGCCCGGTGCAAACCAGCAGGCAAAGAGTCAACGATCCCAATAACCAAATTGTTCTTAACGCTAATTTTTATGCTTGTGGGTTTAAAATTAGAATCAGTTCCGGTGTAGTTGTTTGTTGATACAAACTTATAGGAAACCGTATCGCCTTTTGAAACTTTCTTAAATTCAGCTTTAAAATTTTTGCAGGATGTGCTATCCTTTAGCATATCAGGTATAACAACAGAATACCCATCTACAGGTTTTTTTGGTTTCTTTTTTGGCACTTCCTCCGGCGGAGGTTGCCCATTTGCTGTCCAATGTGTTTCCTTCTCACATTCTACCCTAAATCTCCATATCTCCGATTTAATAAGACTTCTTTTTTTAGAACCCACTCCCTGAAAGGCTTCTATTTGCCAGGCATATTTTTTACATGGACCGAGTGGTTGTGATGTAACAGGATATTGAAAAAGATTGAAACTTATTTCATCCTCTTTAAATACTGCCGGGTTTGCCTGCATGGCAATTACATCCGATTGGTCATTAATAACCTCAACTATTTTAAGGGTATAATAAATGTCATCACCAAATGTAGATGAAGTGCCGGTAACCTTAGTCCAGGTAAAAATAGGGTATGGATTTTTACTCTCACTGTTATTCATTGGGGTTAATAAATTAACAGATGTGAAATTTTCGATTTGTAATGAATAACAGTTTTTACCAACCACAGCATTGGTAGTTACATCGCAAACAGTTACGCAAATTTGATAGGTTCCCGGAGGTAAGGTGCTCGTCTGTATTCCATAAGTAAGATATTTATTATCGGCATATTTAACATCCACCGGATAGAGCAAATCTTCAACATTTATAGCATTTATAATGGTAGGTCCTTTTGGTAAAATAAAATTTTTGGATTTTACGTCAGCCACAGGTTGGCCCTTATTAGTACAAACCAATTGAAGATAAACATTCATTTCTTTCGAGGTCGTGTTGTTTAATACCCCATACATTAAATGTATTATTGTAGGATTTCCTCCAGTAGCTATTGGAGGGGGAGTTATGATAACCTGAGAAAAAGATTTGGCAATTGAAAATAGAAACACTGACAAGAAAACAATAAAAACAATCTTGTTTTTTAAAAGCCAACTAAAAATTGGGATTAAATTAATTGGGATCATAGATGATCTCCTCCATGTATGACCACAAATTTAGCATTAATTTTAACAATTTTAAGCTTTATTTTATTA
>CAMDQV010000059.1 GCA_945906015.1 Pedobacter schmidteae
TGTTTATCGCTATAATAATGAACGTTATCACGAATCATTAAACAACTTAACACCAGCAGACGTCTATTTTGGAAGAGGCGAATCGATTTTAAAAGAAAGAGAAAAACTCAAGAAAATTGCAATTATTAATCGCAGAAATGAGTACCAAAGAATAAAATTAACAACAAATCAACAGAAACATTTATCTTTAAATTATTAACTAAACACTCTCTTAGCAAAAGTCCACTTTAGTTTGAAGACGTACAATTTATTAATATACAGAAAATATAGCTGAGATATCTTTAGGGATTTAGATAAACCACTGCATGTTTATCATTTAACTGTCAGATACCTGTAACAAAATTACATAGTAAACCTGTAGTGTTTACTAATATTGTAAATTACAAATGGTTAAATGATGTATTCGAATTAAATTAATTTGATTGCAAATTATTCTAATCTGATTTTTTTAGGTTTATTTTTAGTGTGGTTTTTTAGATCCGTCTCAAAGAGGCGGATCTTTTTTTATTGCCTTATTTTTAAAAATGCCTATCGCAAGAAATAATGCAAACAGAGCACTTCCTGCAGTTCCGGCTTTTGCGATATAATCACCATGTTTTACATAGAATGTAATTTGCTCATTCAGATTAATATCCTGCTTCAAAACGCCGGGCATCCACCATTTTGTACGTTGTATAATGGTACCTCGCTGATCAATAAAAGCTGAAATTCCTGTATTGGCAGAGCGCGCTACCCACCTTCTTGTTTCAATTGCTCTGAGTTTGGCATATTGCAAATGCTGATCTTTACCCGAGGTATTACCCCACCAGCCATCATTGGTAATAATTGCGATGAACTGTGCATCTTTCTTGATGTAATCAGTAACATATTCTCCCCAGATTGATTCATAACAAATAACAGGGGCTACTCCAATTCCACTTTGCGAATAGAATACAGATGGTTCACTCTGCTTCCCATAGCTTCCAGATGATCCGCCAAATTCAGCGAATACAGGCTTTAAAAATTTCATTGAATTTGAGAATGGCGTTTGTTCTACTCCAGGAACGAGTTTCGATTTATGATAGAATTGTAGTTTTGCAGAATTCTCAATCAGGACTGCGGAATTGAAAACATCAAAATAGATATTTGATCTGCTGTCATATCTAGCAGTTTCAGTCCTTGCTGTATCGTAAACAGCAAAACTTTCTATTCCTGTAACCAGGTTTCCATTTTTATAATTTTTTAAGAATTCTTGTATTTGGATAAAGTTCTCATCTCCTCTAAAACTTCTTTCTTCTGTGCCTCTTGAAATGGCAGTTTCAGGCCACACAAAAAATTCGGTATTAGTCTGACCTATTGATTCTGACAGCTTGATTAGTTTTGCTACTTGATCTGAAGCAGATAATTTTTCGAATTTTTTATAAGGGTTTATATTGGGCTGAACCACAACAATGTTCGCGGGATTAGCCTTCTCCTCATAATTAACATAGATTAGAAGGGAGCTTACTATAGGAATCAATACCAAGGCAGCTGTTGCAATTTTAAGTTTGATTTGTTTTGTTTTTGTGGACTTACTTTTTACAGCAAGAAGGGTTTCAAAAACAAGAATATTGGATAATAAGATCCACAGAGTTCCACCATATACGCCTGTATATTCATACCATTGAATGAGGTAGTGCGCTTCTGCAAAACCATTTCCAAGATTCATCCATGGGAAGGCCAAGTCCCATGTTTGATGCAGGTATTCATACCCTATCCAGAAGCTGATCAGACCGGCATAACTCCAAACTTTATTTGTTATCCTTCTTAGGCGGTAGTAAAGCCAGAAGGCAAGGGTCATCAGTACTGCGCCCAGACAAAAGGGGATCTGTGCAATCAAAATTGCCAGCCATGCAGGCATTACTGCGTTTAAGGAGTTGAAAACCCAATATATACATACAGTATTCCAGATAAAGAAACAAATGATGGCAATTCTCCAGATTAGTCGGCCTTTCTTTTTTTCTTCTGATTGTATAATGTTTTCTGCTGCCTGAAGCAGTGGCACTAATGACACAAGTAGAATAAGGGCAGTGAATGGGATTGGTGGCCATGCCAGCCATAACAAAAATGCACTGAGCAATGCCAGTTGGTAATTTTTTTTCATTTATAATTGAGATAAAATATCTGATTTTTTACGTTCGTATTCTTTTTGACTAATGAGTTGCTTTTCAAATAGAATTTTCAATTTTTGAGTAAGTTCATCTTCCATATCTGTGCTTATTAATGGGGCATTTGCATCCTTAATTTCAATGTAAGAGTCATAATGATCATCCAAATTCTTATTTACTGATGCAGTTTCTGGTCCAGAAGGTATTGATTTATGCTTTTCGAGCTGTTCATTGCAGCATTGAAACAGTTTTCTTGCCTGAACTTTGGGTATGTAATCAATGGCTGTATTTTCACCTTTTTTAGGGGTAATAATAAATTTTGAGCTAAAAAATGCTTCTTTAAAAGATACTTCTTTGACTTCAGCCCAAGTAAATGTGATATAATTGTTTGCTATTTCCCATTTTTTCATAATCCTGAATACAATCCGTTTATTGGTTACCGCAATACAATCGGGAATGAGTGTTACAGCTGGTTTTTTCTGAATAGCCAGATAAATTACGGCCTCGCCCGAGGTAAGCATATCGCCTAATTTCTCTAAAACCTTTTCAGCAGTTCTTGGATCTTGATCATCAGATAAATAGTGTTCGCTTAACATAATTTTATTTTAATGGTCCTATTTGCCGGCAACGCAAATAACGATCTCGCCTTTTAAGGTATGAGTTTCATAATGTATTTTAATTTCGTCTAAAGTTCCCCTGACAGTTTCTTCAAACATCTTGGTCAGTTCTCTTGATACGGAAGCCTGGCGTTCTGTACCGAGATAATGGGCTAATTCTTCCAGGGTTTTCAGCAATCGATGCGGAGATTCATAAAAAATCATGGTGCGTGTTTCGTTTGCGAGCTCTTTCATGCGTGTTTGTCGGCCTTTTTTAACCGGTAAAAACCCTTCAAAAGTAAATCTGTCGGCAGCTAATCCGGAATTGACCAATGCCGGGACAAATGCTGTAGCTCCGGGAAGGCATTCCAATGAGATTTGATTGCGGATGGCTTCACGCACAAGCAAAAAACCGGGATCTGAAATTGCTGGTGTTCCAGCATCAGAGATCAGAGCTATTTGTTTACCTTCTTTTAAAAAACGGATAACCTCGGTAACTGATTTATGCTCATTGTGCTGATGATGAGAAAACAGCTTTTTATCAATCCCAAAATGTTTCAGTAAAGGTGCACTGGTACGGGTATCTTCTGCAAGAATTAGGTCTACTTCCTTCAAAATGCGGATAGCCCTGAAGCTCATGTCTTCAAGATTTCCTATCGGTGTTGGTACAAGGAAGAGTTTGCCACTCATGGTTTCTTATATTATTCGGGCAAAAATTAAGGAAAAACTACAAAACCAAAGCCCAAACTCCAAACTGTTTATATCTTTGTCTAAATTTATTAAAGATGCTGCAAGTTAGTTATATCCGTGATAATAGGGATGAAGTTTTAAATCGTTTATTAGTAAAGAATTTTAAACATCCTGAGCTGATCGATCATATCATTCAATTAGATGATGACCGCCGGCAAACACAGACTCAATTAGACTCGATTGCTGCTGAGGCTAATGCATCTGCAAAAAAAATTGGCGATCTGATGCGCCAGGGTCTCAGAGATGAAGCAGAAAGCATAAAATCACAGTCAAATACCAATAAGGAGCAGACTAAAATCTTGAGTGATAAGTTAAGCGCCATTGAAATTCTATTGCAGAATGAGCTTGTATTACTCCCTAACTTGCCGCATATTTCTGTTCCTAAAGGAAAAACGCCCGATGATAATGCGGTTGCTCTCGAAAACGGAAAGATTCCTAAGTTGATGCAAAATGCGCTGCCCCACTGGGAGCTGGCCACGAAATATGATATTATTGATTTTGAACTGGGAAACAAGATTGCCGGTGCCGGATTTCCTGTTTATAAGGGTAAAGGTGCTAAACTTCAGCGTGCGCTAATCAATTTCTTTCTGGATTGTGCCGGTGAAGCCGGATACCGTGAAATGCAGCCGCCTATAGTGGTAAATGAAGCCTCAGGTTTTGGAACTGGACAGCTTCCTGATAAGGAAGGGCAGATGTACCATATTGGCATTGATAATCTATACCTGATTCCAACTGCAGAGGTTCCGGTTACTAATTTATATCGTGATGTTCTTTTGAAGGAAGACGAGTTGCCCGTAAAAAACTGTGCATATACCCCTTGTTTCCGCAGAGAAGCAGGTTCATATGGTGCGCATGTTCGTGGATTGAACAGATTGCATCAGTTTGATAAAGTTGAGATCGTGCAGGTTGTTCATCCATCTAATTCTTATCAGGTTCTTGAAGATATGAGTGCGTATGTTCAGTCACTCCTGCAGGCATTGGAGCTTCCTTACCGTGTATTGAGCTTATGCGGAGGCGATATGGGATTTACTTCAGCTAAAACTTATGATATGGAAGTATGGTGTGCCGCACAGGCTCGTTGGCTTGAAGTATCCTCTGTATCAAATTTTGAAACCTATCAGAGTAACCGCCTGAAACTACGTTTCAAAAGTAATGAAGGGAAGTCTCAGCTTGCACATACTTTAAATGGTAGTGCCCTGGCCTTACCTCGTATTGTGGCTTCACTTTTGGAAAATAATCAAACTGAGACGGGAATTAAGATTCCTGCAGCATTAGTTCCTTATACGGGTTTTGAGTGGATCGACTAGTGTGATCCTGTTTTTCTTCTGAATAACGGTCTGGATAATAATAAAAAGAGAATTGATTTTTCAATTTCTGCTATCTTATTTGCTTTTGTCAGGTTGTTGTTGCATATCATTTTTTTTCATTTTAGAGGGTACAATTTTTCATCCATTGGGTAAATAATATAATCTGCGCATTTTAATTTTGCGTTTCTGAATTTTAGCACATTATTATTGCCAATTCTTTATTTTTTCGGAATCTCGTAGTCGATTAAGTGCTTTATATATTGATTTTAAATAGATTTTGAACCGAATTGTATTTTGGTATATATTTTTCTATCTTAGAAATTAATTGTCTTGAATTATGAATATTAAGAAAATACTGATCGCAAACAGAGGGGAGATTGCGATCAGAATTAGCCGAGCGTGTAATGAGCTGAACATCCGGACAGCAGCAATTTATACCTACGAAGATCGTTATTCACTTCACCGTTATAAGGCCGATGAGGCCTATCAGATTGGTGAGGATAATAACCCTTTAAAGCCATATCTTGATATTCAGGCCATCATAAAAATGGCTAAATACTGCAAAGCAGACGCTATTCATCCTGGATATGGTTTTTTATCTGAAAATTCGGAATTCGCACGTCAATGTGCCGAGAATGGCATCGTATTTATCGGTCCCAGACCTGACGTTATGATTGCGTTGGGAGATAAGATTCAAGCAAAAACAGTCGCAAAACAAGCTCAGATTCCTATTATAGAAAGTAATGTGCCTGATCTTAATACGCTTGAAATAGCACTTTCTGAGGCAAAAAGAATTGGTTTCCCCATGATATTAAAGGCTGCTTCGGGTGGTGGTGGTCGTGGTATGCGTGTGGTTAGAACCGATGAAGAGCTTAGAAAAGTATTTCCTGAAGCCCAGAGTGAGGCTAAAAATGCATTTGGTGACGATACGGTATTTCTTGAAAAATTCATTGAGCGTCCGCGCCATATTGAGGTACAGATTGTAGCGGATAACCATCAGCAGGTGATGCACCTTTATGAACGCGATTGTTCAGTACAGCGGCGTTTTCAAAAGGTAGTGGAAGTTGCGCCTTCTCTTAATTTGAAAGATCAGACTCGCAAAAAACTATATCATTATGCGGTTAGCATTGCAAAAGCTGTTAATTATAATAATGTTGGTACTGTGGAGTTCCTGGTTGATTCTGATGAGCGCATTTATTTTATAGAAGTTAATCCTAGAATTCAGGTTGAACATACGGTTACAGAAATGATAACTGGAATTGACCTCATAAAAACTCAGATCTATATTGCTGATGGGTACAAGCTTTCTGACCCTGAAATTGGCCTTTCTGATCAGTCAAAGGTGATGAAAAATGGCTTTGCTATGCAATGCAGAATTACCACCGAAGATCCATCTAATGATTTTAAGCCTGATTATGGCACTTTAATTACCTATAGAAATGCTACAGGATTTGGTGTGCGTCTGGATGAGGGAAGTACTTATCCGGGAATGAAGATCAGCCCGTTTTTCGACTCTATGCTTGTGAAGGTTAGTACCCAGGGGGCAACTTTGCTCGATGCGGCGCGTAAGATGAATCGCGCCTTACGTGAGTTCAGGATTAGGGGTGTAAAAAACAATATTCAGTTTCTGGAGAATCTTATTAATCATCCTGTTTTTGTTGAAGGAAAAGCTACAGTTAATTTTATACAGGAGTATCCTGAGTTATTTGCTATCACAAAAGGTTTGGATCGTGGTACTCGTGTTTTATCATTTCTTGGTGATATTTCATTGAATGGAAATCCGGATGTTAAGAACTTTGATCCTGAAATTCGACTCGAAAAACCCATTGTACCCGAGTTTGACCATACATCTAGCTATCCTAGAGGAACAAAGGATCTGCTGAATGATATGGGTGCAGAGGCCTTTTGTGCCTGGTTAAAGAATGAAAAGAAGATTTATTATACTGATACCACGTTTAGGGATGGCCACCAATCATTGCTGGCTACACGCATGCGTACCTATGATATGCTTAAGGTTGCTGAAGCTTATGCCAAAGATCATCCCCAAACATTCAGTATGGAGGCATGGGGTGGTGCTACATTTGACGTTTGTTTAAGGTTTCTGTATGAAGATCCATGGATTAGATTACAGAAATTAAGGGCTGCCATGCCTAATATTCTTATTCAGATGCTGATAAGAGGGTGTAATGGAGTTGGATATTCTGCCTATCCCGATAATCTGGTTGAGTCATTTGTTCAAAAGAGCTGGGAGAATGGTGTGGACGTATTCCGCATTTTTGACTCATTAAACTGGATGGAAAATATAGCCCCATGTATTGATATGGTGCGTAAAACTGGAGGAATTGCCGAGGGTTCTTTATGTTATACTGGCGATATTCTCGATCCAAAGCGGACTAAATATAATCTTGATTATTACTTGCGCATGGCAAAGGATCTTGAAAATGCAGGATCTCATATTTTAGGTGTTAAGGACATGTCAGGGCTTTTAAAACCCCATGCAGCCAAATTGCTGATTGAAGCATTAAAAGACACTGTAAAGATTCCTATACATCTTCATACACATGATACTTCCTCCCTTCAGTCGGCAACTTACCTCATGGCTATTGAAGCCGGTGTGGATGTGGTTGATTGTGCGCTAGGTTCCATGTCGGGAATGACTTCTCAGCCGAATTTTAATTCTATTGTGGAGATGATGCGTTTTCATGAACGTGAGAATCCATATAATGTAAAATCACTGAATCAGTTTAGCAACTATTGGGAAACGGTTCGTGATTATTATCATCCTTTTGAGTCAGGCATGAAATCAAGTTCTGCAGAAGTTTTTCAGCATGAAATACCTGGTGGACAGTATTCAAACCTTAAGCCGCAGGCAATCGCACTTGGGCTTGGAGATAAGTTTGAAGAGATAAAAGAACGCTATGCTGATGTGAATGAGATGTTTGGAGATATCGTAAAGGTAACTCCTAGTTCAAAAGTTGTTGGCGATATGGCCCAGTATATGGTAGCAAACAGCATAAGTAAGGAGGATATATTTACCAAAGGCGATCATATCTCTTTCCCGGAATCGGTAGTTTCTTATTTTATGGGTGAGATAGGTCAGCCAGAAGGAGGTTTCCCCCAAGAGCTTCAGCGGATAGTATTGAAAGGTAAAACTGCCATGACTGAACGTGCTGGCAAGAGTTTGCCAGCGCTTGATCTGGATCAGGACTTCAAGGATTTTAAGAAACAGTTCGGTGATGATCTTCCTTATACAACTTACTTATCGTATAAGTTTTATCCAAAGGTGACAGAGGATTATCTGCATATGTTCCGCAAATATGGAGATGTCGATGTGGTCCCAACCAAATATTTCTTTTTTGGTATGAAACAGGGCGAGGAAACCACCATTCAAATCGCTCCTGGTAAAACATTACTGGTGAGGCTTCAGTCTATGGGGCCTGCTGATGATAAAGGTATGCGAACTGCTTTCTTTAAGCTGAATGGACAGACCCGTAATATTGAGGTTCAGGATAGGTCTATCAAAGTGACCCGTCAAGAAAATCGTAAAGCCGATAAGGCAAGTGCTCATCATATTGGCTCTCCTTTGCAGGGCATGCTTTCAAAGGTTTTTGTCAAGCAGGGCGATGAAGTAAAAAAAAATCAGCCATTGTTTATGGTTGAAGCCATGAAAATGGAAACCAATATTGCTGCGAGTGCGGATGGTATTGTAGGTGATATTATATTATCTCCGGGAACATTGGTTAATACAGATGATCTGGTACTAGAGTTTAGGTAGTGAGTATAAAAGTTAAAAAAAAATATTCATAATCGGACTGAATGATTTGTTTAAAGAAAGCAGCACACGCGACACGCGTGCGCTAGCGGCGTGGTTTTTAATATTACGTTAAAATCCCTACATTTTTACCACTGTCGTTTTCCAACAATCTGACGTAGGTATTCAAATACCAGCTGCCCCATGGTGGTACAGGTTTTAAATGCCGGGTTTTTATGATAAGAGGAAAGTTCCCTTCCTAGTTGTGTGACTTTTTCATCCGGAGCAATGGTATCAATGTCCATTACTCGAAAGAGTTCTTCAATGCGGTAATGCCCTGTACGAAAACGGTTTGCGATCAGGCTTCTTTCTTCTTCCTGATACTGTTTCATGGTGGTTAAGTCCATATGCTGCATTCCAAGTTGCACCAGTGCCAGGTTCTCCTTGAAGTAATGCGGCAGGTACATTTTCAGTCGGCCTTCATACGATTGCTGGTCGAAGTCGATGGCCCTGAAGCGGTATTGATTTCCTTCGATATCCGGAGTGATATCCACAACAAAATTATAAGAGCGCATATCTCCAAGCAACCTGACGAAGCAGCGTTCATTGAATTTCACAAACTCCTTACAAATCCGAATCTGATTAAATTTTGAAGTATCTAATCGTCTGCTTATAAATTCATCACCCGGTAAACCGGGAATATGTTCTTCGATAAGGGTATTACCATCCGTTAAATAACTGATCCTGTTGGGTGAGAGAATATGCTCTAGCTCCAGTCCGTAAACCCGCGAAGCATCGGCCACTTTGACGTAAAAATGATCATAATTATCATTCAGCCGGTTGATGATGCGAACCCGGAATGGCCTGGTATTGGCAAAGGTGCAATAGTCTATACGCGCTACTGAAAGGTGTTCCATAACCGCGGTATCACCATCGGTATTCATCAGCGCATAGATGTAAGTGAGATTGGGGAAAAGATCTTTCATCTCACTTTCATCATAATAGACGGTATACCAAAGGGTATCGCGACCTTCTTTATCCCTTAGTGGAGTTTTCAGGTTAAAACGCATCAGATCTGAATACTGTACCGGAAGCTTCACCTCACGGTCAAATTTTAAAAGATAATCACGAAGCTCAGGTCTTATGGTATAATGCTGCTTCTTTTTGGAGGGAACAACATTCCTGGGCTCTTTTTGGTTTGAATGCATTTTATTGAG
>CAMDQV010000060.1 GCA_945906015.1 Pedobacter schmidteae
CCAAATTCAATCGCTTAAGATATAACGTGCTAAAAGTTTTGCCTTATGCCATGTATGCCAGGAGGAAATATTCAGAACTGCAAGTACAATTGAATTATGCAAAAAGCAGAAAAGACAAAAGAGTATTAATCAAGGCCTTCGAAGGCGAAATAAAAGATATGTTTAATAAGGAGATTAAGAATCTAACGATTACACAAGGCGGGATTTTGATTAAATTGATTGATAGAGAGACAGGAACAAGTAGTTATGATCTACTGAAAGATATGAAAGGTGGAATAACTGCGTTCTTTTACCAGTCTATTGCAAGATTTTTCGGTAATAACCTCAAAAACACCTATGATCTTCAAGAAGACAGGGATATTGAAGCCATCATACAAGCCGCTGGCTATTACTCTTACAGCTATTTATGAATAAAAAATCAGTTTACCAGTTCACTGTTCAGCGATTGAACGGTACAGAAATGAGCTTGATTGATTTTAAGGGTAAAGTATTGTTAATTGTAAACACTGCGTCAGAATGCGGGTTTACTCCTCAACTAAAAGATCTAGAAAAACTTTACAAGGATCATGAAGGTGATGATTTTGAGATCCTTGCTTTTCCTTCAAATGATTTTGGTGGACAGGAACCATTACAAGGAGCAGCAATCAGCACTTTTTGCGAGATTAATTTCGGAGTTAGCTTTCCTATTTTCGATAAGATTCGTGTCAGAGGTGAATATGCCCATCCATTGTATAAATTTCTTTCCGATAAAAAACTTAATGGAAGTGTAGGTGCCAGTCCGAGATGGAATTTTCATAAATATTTAATCAATAAGGAAGGCGAGATTGTGGATTTCTTTTACCCATTTACTAAGCCCAGTTCTTCTAGAATTAAAAAAAAGATTAATAAATTACTGAATTCAACCTCATTATGAAGTTAGACATACTGGTATTTGCGGTGCATCCTGATGATGCCGAATTAGGATGTTCCGGAACAATTTTGAAGCATATTGCTGGAGGTAGAAAGGTTGGTATAATCGATCTTACTAGAGGTGAATTAGGCACACGTGGTACAGCTGAAACACGTGATCAGGAAACAGCTCAGTCAACTAAGATATTAGGTTTGCATGTGCGCCAAAATCTTGAAATGAGAGATGGTTTTTTTCGTAATGATGAGGAGCACCAACTTAAGATTATTCAGATGATCCGTAAATATACTCCTGAAATTGTTTTATGTAATGCTTTACATGACCGTCATCCTGACCATCGTAGAGCGAGTGATCTAATAAATGATGCAGTTTTTCTTTCAGGACTTCCTAAAATTAAGACAGAGCTGCATCAGGAATCCCAAATGGCTTATAGACCCCGTTTAATGCTTCAGTACATTCAGGACAGATATATTGAACCTGATATTATAGTAGATGTAAGCGATTTTTGGGATAAAAAAATGGAATGTATTCATGCTTTCAAAACCCAGTTCTTTAATCCATCAAGTGATGATCAGGAGACTTACATTTCTTCACCTCACTTTTTAAAATCAATAGAGGCACGTTCTCGTGAATTAGGAAAGTCAATCAATGCTATTCATGCCGAGGGCTTTACATCTAGAAAATTGCTTGGTATTGATGATTTAATGGATCTGAAGTAAGTTTTTTTTAAACTAGCCCCGGATTGAACTAGGACTAAGTAAATTCTTTTTTACAGGTTTGAAATGATCTTCTTAATAACTTCAACTCCAGTATCAATATGATTTTTTTCAATGATCAAGGCAGGCCTAAAACGAATGGTTTTTTCACCACAACCCAAGAACATAACATTTTCCTCCATTCCTTTAGTAATAAATCGATCGCGCATATCTCTACTTGGAAAGTCAAAGGCAGTAATTAATCCTCTCCCCCGTACATTTCCAATCTTTTCATTCTTAATGGAGATTTCAACTAATCTTTCCTGCAGATAATTTCCGCAAATGCCTGCATTAGATAATAAGTTATCTTCTTCAATAATTTCAAGTATGCGAGTAGATCGAACCATGTCTACAAGGTTTCCACCCCAAGTGGAGTTGATCCGTGATGGTACTTTGAAAACATTAGTTTCTATTTCATCTACTTTATTGCCTACAAGTATTCCACATACCTGCATTTTTTTTCCAAAAGCAACTATATCTGGGCGCGCATGCTCACCAAAATGCTCATGAGCCCAAAATTTACCTGAAAGGCCTACACCAGTTTGAACTTCATCGTATATTAATAAGCAATCATTTTGATCTGCTATACGTCGCAATTGCTCAAGAAATTCTTGGCGTACATGGTTGTCACCACCTTCTGATTGTATTGGTTCAATAATTATGGCACAAATGTCATCCTTGTTATCTAGAAATGCCTGATGGATCTGTGCCAATGAAAGTTCTTCTCTTTTTTTAAGATCTTCATATCCATTATCAGTAAATGGAAATTTGATAACAGGAGTACTTACCCTGGGCCAGTCAAATTTGGCATACCATTTTGTTTTTTCGACCACTGTATTGGTTAAACTTAACGTGTAACCGGTACGACCATGAAAGGCTTTTTCAAAATGTAGAACTTTTAACCCACGTTCTTTGGTATATCCTTTTTCAAAATTCTTCTGAACTTTCCAGTCCATGGAAACCTTTAAGGCATTTTCTATTGCAAGACCTCCACCAGCAATAAAAAAGGCATGTGGCAGGTACTCTGGAATCCCAACACGCGAAAAAGTTTCAACAAATTGTGCGTACTGAGTAGTGTATATATCTGAATTGGATGGGTTAGTTAAGGCAGCAAGCATCAGATTTTTTTTAAACTCTTCATCATGAATCATTTTGGGATGATTATAGCCCAAAGGAACAGAGGCAAAGCAGGTAAAAAAATCTAAAAGAGTCCGTTTATATCTAGAATCATAGATATGAACTCCATTGCTTTTTTCCATGTCGAAAGTTAAATCATAACCATCGGCAAGTATATGTTTACTGAGAGATTCCTGAACCTTATCTGGCGATACGGATAGTTTATACATGGTCAATTGATTAAACCCAAAAATAAAAAAAAGCGCTCATATGACCAAATTTAAGCTTTTTTATCCCGGTTCAGTAAAAAATAGCTTTAAACAGTTTAAAGCTATTTTTTGAATGGCAACTAATTTTTAGGTAATGTTTCAGTGCAGTGAGATTGTGTATGAACCAGTAAATTTCTGCCTGAAATTGCTTATTTAGTAATTAAATTTGTTGATCATTCCAGAAATTCCGGATAGGCCACCAGTATGGATTGCAAGAATTTTACAACCTCGATTAAAATGATCTTTTGAGATCAGATCAAACAGAGAAAAAAACATTTTTCCGGTGTAGACAGGTTCAATTAATATGCCGCAAGTGCTACAGAAATTTTTGATGAAAGTTAAAAGCTCTTCATCGGTTTTTGCATACCCTCCAAAATGATATCCGGCATGAAACTCAAATGTATTACTGCCCGAATTTTCTTCTATTTCAGTTTTAAGGAAATCTGCGCCCTTCAATATCGGAATTACGTGAGTTAATGTTGGAATGGAGCCTTCAATTATTCCTTTTATGATCCCTGATGCGGTAGTTCCTGTTCCGGCTGCACAAAATATATGATCATATACTTCAGGTAATTCATTTATTAATTCTGCACAGCCTTTTATTGCAAGCACTCCAGCACCTCCTTCATCAATAAAATAAGCTTGGGGATGATCTTGAAAATGCTGATCAAACAAGGTTTTTTTATGTTTGTAGCTTTCCCTGTCAATAAAAATAAGCTGCATTCCAAATAGCCTGCATAAGGTCAGGGTTTCATTTTTAACTTCTTCGCCCCGAACAAAGCCGGTAGTTTGAAACCCGAATTTTGCTCCTGCACAAGCAGTTGCCAGTAAATGATTGGAATAAGCACCTCCGAATGTAACCAGGTGGTTTTTGTTTAGTTTAAATGCATCCCTTAACAAATATTTTAACTTCCGCCATTTATTTCCAGAGATAAAGGGGTGGATCATATCATCTCGTTTTACAAAAACCTTTATTCCTTTGTTTATAAATAAAGGGTTTCTGATTTCTTCAATCGGACTGTTAATATTAAGTTCAATCATTATACTCCTGGATTCTTGGGTTGATTATATAGTTTCCCTAAATTTTAGTTCCCAAAACCAAATCCGATACCACCATTAAATGAATTGTATTCAGCCATGCTATAAGATCCATATATTCTGAAGAAAGCAAGGTTTAGCTGGAAACCGATATTTGTTCTGAATCCGTTGATATCAGTTTGATTAATAGTTACAGGATTAGCATAGTTTGTATATATTTTTTGACCTAGTGGAGTTATACTGGTAACGATGGGATAATTCCCCTTTAACCCAGCATCTGTTTTAGCGGTATTGTAACCCAAACTTAAGTATGGAGTGAACACCAAAAATCTTTTTGAGATGATCGCTTCTGTACTGATTCCTGAAAATTTTGCTTCAATCCGCTGGTTTGAAAAATCCTGCACCTGATTAGGAGATGCAGGGATGGAGCCAGAAGGAACAGGAACATTCAATGGAACTTCAAAGCTGAATTGGGTATAACCGGCAGCTATAGCAATATCAATAGGGAATATTTTGTCGGCCATACCGGATATTAGCGGCAGTAATTCAACCTTTAATCCAGCACCATACATGTCGATCGATCCGATATTAGTTCCGATGTTGACTTTTGGCATGGCTCTTACAGAAAGCTCTATACCTCTCGGAAGTCCAATTGAACCTTGTAATTGTGGGGCTGGTATCATATTTAAACCAGTTCCTTTTGGCATAGTGAATGATTCAATGGCTTGATTAGCCGAATCGTATACAGTTAACTGAGTATTTAAAGAATTTGCCCCAGCAATGGTAGGAGTAAGGGTTTGAGCCGCATTTGTTGGTCTTACATTAGTAGACAATCCGATCTTTGTTACATCAAAAGTTTCATCTATTGGTGGAACAACCGCTCCAGTCAATCCTATGCGGAGATCGAAACGCATTAATTTCTTAGAGTTTGCAGAATTGTTCCATCCTGAGTTTAATCCTACTCCAAATCCTTTAAAAAGTGGTTTTAAATAAGCTTGAGCTAGTTTTGTAGCATCTGCTGGGCCTGATTTTATCAAGCTTGACACTTCACTTTGTGAAAATGCTGAATTTGAAATAAAAATGATCAGAATGGCAAAAAAGATTCGGAAAAACTGTTTTTTTCTCATTCGATTTTTATTTAATGGTCATTTTTAGGAAGAATGGGTTAACTACTATTTTTAATTGATCCTGCAGATTTAAACTATATCAGTTGAATATCAACAATAAAGGTAAATTCTTTTAATCAATCACCATGATAAATACATGATTTATGCATATCATTTAAATCTATCAGGTTCAATGATTCTTTATTCTTAATAATCCTTACAAAGGTTTAATTTTGTAATATGACAGATGAGAATCAGGATTTAGAGGAACAGGATCTTTATGAACACCTGCGTATTGTTGTGGATAAGGGCCAGTCATTATTAAGGCTCGATAAATTTTTGATCATCCGAACAGAGAATACCTCGCGGAATCGTATCCAGAACGCAATAGATGCCGGTAACGTTTTAGTAAACGATATGGTGGTAAAGGCTAGTTATAAAGTTAAGCCTCTGGATATAATTTCAATGGTTTTGCCTCATCCTCCCCGTGATACAGAGGTGTATCCGGAAGATATTCCCATTGATATCATATTTGAAGATGATGATGTGATCATGGTCAATAAAGCACCTGGAATGGTCGTGCATCCTGGTTTTAATAATTATACAGGAACCCTGGTTAATGCATTGGTTTTTCATTCACAGCAATTGCCACAAATGCCTGGAAATGATGGCCGACCCGGATTGGTTCATCGAATTGATAAGGATACCTCTGGATTATTACTTGTTAGTAAAAATGAATGGGCTATTACCTTTCTGGCTAAGCAATTCTTTGATCATTCAATCACCAGAAATTATATAGCGCTTGTTTGGGGAGATCTTACTGAAGATGGTACTGTTACTGGGAATATTGGTAGGAGTATGAAAGATCGTAAGATTATGGCTGTTTATGATGATGAAACCAAAGGTAAGTGGTCTGTTACGCATTATAAGGTTTTGGAACGATTCAATTATGTTACTTTAATTGAATGTCAACTTGAAACAGGCCGAACTCATCAAATCAGAGCACATATGAAGCATATTGGACATCCATTATTCAATGATAGTACCTATGGTGGCGACAAGATTTTAAAGGGTACCGTATTCAATAAGTACCGGCAGTTTGTCGAAAACTGTTTTGAAATCCTACCCAGGCAGGCCTTGCATGCTAAATCTTTAGGGTTTATACACCCCTCAACAAGAAAGTTTATTCATTTTGAAACGGAACTTCCAAAAGATATATCCTCAGTAATAGAGAAATGGCGTAATTATATAAAAGAATAAAAATGGCTAAGCAGTTCATTAATTTTAATGGAAGTATTATTTCATCTGATCATCAGATCTTTCCTATTAGTAACCGTGGTTTTAGGTATGGTGACGGGCTTTTTGAATCGATGAGGTATATGAACGGAAAATTGAAGTTTCCAGATCTTCATATTGACAGGGTACTAAAGGGAATGAAAGTTCTTAAATTAGAGAATAGCTTTTATCTAGATTCATGGTTATTGCGAGAGAAAGTTGATGAGCTTGCACGAAGAAACAAAATCGGACCTAATGCAAGATTTAGACTAACTGTTTTTCGCGATTCAGGTGGTTTATATAGTCCAGATTCAAATAAAATGGCCTACGTACTGGAGAGCCAAAGCCTAGATGAGAGTCAGTATACATTCAATAATAAAGGACTTATTATCGATGTATATGATGAATTGACCAAACCAATTAATATACTTTCCAACCTTAAAACTTGTAATTCTCTGATCTATGTTCTTGCAGGTATTTTTAAAAATCAGTATAAATTGGATGAAGCAATGATTTTAAATCAACATGGATTTTTGTGTGAGTCAATTAGTAGTAATGTATTTGTGGTCTATGACAGAAAGTTATATACTCCATCTTTAAATGAAGGTTGTATAGGAGGTGTGATGAGGCAGGTAGTGATGCGTTTAGCAAAAGAGAATGGGATAGAGCTGGTTGAAGCACAAGTAAATCCTGATATATTAAATGAAGCAGATGAGGTTTTTATCACCAATGCAGCAAAAGGTATTCAATGGGTTATGGGATATAATAGCAAACGATATTTTAATGAAATGTCAAAATTTCTGAGTGAAAAATTGAATCTGCTTTAAAAATTCTATTACAGGCGTATACCTCTTAAAAATTCATCGGTTTTCATTTTCTTTTTACCTTCCAATTGCAATTCTTGAATAGAAATAAAGCCATCGGCACAGGCAAATTGCAGAGTTGCTTTATGATCAGTTTGAAAACTTCCTGGTTCTAATGCATGTTTTGAATAGTCTACTTTGGCTTGGAAGATCTTCAATGTTTTTCCCTGGAAAAGACAAAAAGCGGCAGGATAGGGGCTAAGTCCTCTAATATGGTTATATATAGTCATAGCCGGTTGATTCCAGTTGATCTGACAATCTTCCCTGAAAATTTTAGGAGCTGATTTTAAAGTCTCTCCTTTTTTAATATCCTGTGGAATTTCTTTATAATTGCTTGATTCAATTGCTTTTACTGTTTTTACAAGGAGCTTGGCACCAACAGTCATTAATTTATCATGTAAATCAGTAGCCGTATCTTTTTCCTCGATATTTACCTTCTCCGAAAATAAGATATCGCCAGTATCAATCTCTTGCTTTAGTAAAAATGTACTTACTCCGCTTTCTTTTTCACCATTAATTATTGCCCAGTTTATGGGTGCAGCACCCCTGTATTGTGGGAGTAAAGATCCATGAAGGTTTATAGTGCCCTTTGCAGGCATATTCCATACTATTTCAGGTAACATTCTAAAGGCAACTACAACCTGAAGATCTGCATGTAATGATCGTAATTCTTGGATGAATTCAGGATCCTTTAATTTAACAGGCTGGAGTATTTTTAGTCCCTTTTCTACTGCAAATTGCTTTACTGCAGACTCATTGATCTTTTGACCTCTGCCTGCTGGTTTATCAGGAGCTGTTATGACTCCAACTAGGTCAAAGCCTGCTTCTAATAATGCATTCAGAGATGCTACAGCAAAATCGGGGGTACCCATGAATACTATTTTCATATTGAGATGTTAGATGTGAGATATGAGATGTTAGATATGAGATGTTAGATATGAGATGTGAGATCTGAAATGTGAGATCTGAGGACTGAGGTATGAGGATTGAGGATTGAAGATCCGATTACTATCGGGTGAGGTATGAGGTACGATGTATGAGGATGATTTCCGACCTCCGACTTCATACTTCCTACTTCCGACCTCATACTTCCTTTTCTATTGATAAAGTAAATACTTTTTCCTCATTAACTTATATTGTGATAGACCGGGTTCCCAGCTTTGGCGGATTTCTTCTTCGGATTTTCCTGCAATGATCTGCTGTTTCAGGTCATATGTACCTCCAAGTTTGTCGAAATTGCCCATTTGGTTACTCTGCTTAAAGTCAAAAAATTTATCTTTATATGGGTATGCATTATACAATTCGATTAACCAGCTCAAATTAATTTTCCCTTCTTTGCGGATCTTATTGGTGTTATATTGGCGTAAATCTATCCCATAGCATTCTTTATTCATATGTAAGGGGGTTTCGCTCATGCCTTTAATCCCTTTAGGAACAAACGAAAATTTGTAGTTCCCTTTTAGGTCAGGATTTCCCAGAATTGTGAATGGAAAATAGGTGCCGCGGCCCTGGCTGATAATAGTTCCTTCAAATAAACAAAGAGATGGATACAGTAAAATAGACTGTGCAGTATTCAAGTTAGGTGATGGCTTAACCGGTAATACATAAGGCATTTTATGATTATAATTGGCATTCTTGATCACCTTAATTTTGCACTTTACCTTATTTGCAAGCCATTCTTGGCCATTTAGCATCTGAGCATATTCAGCAATGGTAAGCCCGTGTGTAATAGGAATAGGGTTAATTCCGATCCCTGACTTCAATTTCGGGTCTAGAATGGGCCCGTCAACATAAAAACCATTTGGGTTTGGACGATCTAGGATAAGTAATTCTTTATTATGGTCTGCGCAAGCTTCCATAACATGTTGAAGTGTGTTTATATAGGTATAAAACCTCACCCCAACATCTTGGATGTCATAAATCATCAGATCTATATCTGCAAGATCTTCTTTGGTTGGTTTAGTATGTTTACCGTATAATGATATTGCCGGTATGCCGGTTTTTATATCAAAGCTATCATCTACATGAATTCCTGCACTTGCATCACCGCGAAAACCATGTTCAGGGCCAAATATTTTAACTATTTTAACACCCAGAGCTAATAAACTATCTACAACTGTAGTGCTTCCAATAACAGAAGTCGGATTAACAACCATTCCTATGCGTTTTCCTTTCAGATACGGAAGGTAAAGTTCTGTTTGTTCTGCTCCGGTACGTAGTTTGCCACGAACTTTGTCAATGCTTTCAATGTTAATATTTCTGGGGTCAGGAACCGGATTTCTTGCAGTTTGTATCTGCTGCGCGGATGATCTAAAG
>CAMDQV010000061.1 GCA_945906015.1 Pedobacter schmidteae
GAGATCTTCCTTCACCACCGAATTTGATCACCATCAAACGAAACGGCAAAAGTATTGACGTAGTAGCTCAGTTCACAAAATCTGGGCATGTTTTTGTGTTTGACCGGGAAACAGGGAAGCCTATTTTCCCGATCAAGGATATGGCGGTGCCAAAATCGCCGGTAGCAGAAGAGGAGGCCTGGCCTACACAACCGCTTCCAACCATGCCGGCTCCAGTCTCAAGGAATTTAATAACTGAATCTGATCTGAATACAGCTTCACCCGATTACGATTCCTTACTGCAGGTATTCAGGGGAACTGTGAAAGGCATGTTTCAGCCTTTTAGCGATAAACCAACACTCGTTGTCCCGGGTTTGAACGGTGGTGTTGAGTGGGGTGGTGCAGCCGCAGATAAGGAGGGGATTTTATATGTCAATTCGAATGAAGTACCATGGATAGTGACGATTAAATCAAACGCAGGTCTTGCAAATATGAGTAAGGGACAATCACTATACGTTAGAAATTGCAGTTCTTGTCATGGTGTAGATAGATTGGGTAATCCACTCAGCGGTTTTCCTTCTTTGAGTACTCTTAAAAAAACAACAAAAAAAGTGGGTGTTCAGGAAATTATATCCAGTGGGAAAGGAAGGATGCCTGGGTTTCCACAAATTTCGGATGATGACAGGAAAGCGATCTTAAACTATTTATTTGATGAAGAGAGTGAGAAAGATAAGCTTGCTTCAGCAAAGGATGTATTCGGAGTAGTTGAACCATGGGATCTGAAAGGCTACAGCAAATTTTTAGATAGCAACGGGGATCCGGGAATAAAACCGCCATGGGGAATCCTGACTGCCGTCGACCTGAATACCGGCTTGCATAAGTGGAAGGTACCATTGGGAGATGTTAAAAAGTATAAAGATCAGGGACTTCCTCCAACGGGTACTGAAAATTATGGTGGCCCAATAGTTACGTCGAGTGGTTTGATCTTCATTGCAGCAAGCAAGGATGCTAAGTTTAGGGTATTTGATAAACTAAACGGAAAATTGCTATGGGAAGCTGATCTTCCAACTGCTGGTTATGCAACCCCAAGCACCTATATGGTTAATGGCGTACAATATGTTGTTATATCCTGTGGAGGCGCAAGATTGGGGGCGGCTAAGGGAGATTATGTAGTAGCATTTAAACTCCGTAGATAAATTATTTGGCAGCCAAAATTGAACCAGGAACCAAGATTGAATCCGGTTTTATTTCGTATTCAGCAGTTTTGAACAAGGAACAATGAACAATGACTAAGGACATTAATTATAATTGGACAGTTAGTATCTCATATCTCACATCTCATACCTCATATCTCATACCTCAAACCTCACATCTCAACATGATTACACCAATGAACACAATTTTAAATAGAAATTCAATTCTGACAAAGTATACGTTAATAGGTATATTAATTCTTTCTATGCAAACGGCTTACGCTCAAAAGGAGGACCCTTGGATTCATTTTTCTCCCCCTGCCGGACAGTCTAATGGGAAATATATAGTTCTTGTTGGCGGGGATGAAGCTTACCGTTCGGAAGAGTCACTTCCAATGCTGGCTAAAATATTAGCTGAGCGCCATGGGTTTCACACTACTGTACTATTCGCAATTAATCCTGAAACTCAATTCATTGATCCGGATTATCATCAAAATATTCCGGGGCTTCAATTTTTAGCGAAAGCTGACCTGATGATTATTGCGACCCGGTTCAGGGAGTTGCCGGATGATCAAATGCAGCACATTCACAAGTATTTTGTTGCAGGGAAGCCCGTAATTGGTTTGCGAACAGCTACACATGCATTTTATTATAGCCGAAATCCTAATAATCAATATGCGAAATATGGATTTAAAAGTAAAGAAATTGGCTGGGAAGGTGGCTTTGGGAAGCATATTCTGGGAGAAAACTGGGTAAATCATCATGGAGCCAGTGGAAAGGAAGGCACCCGGGGATTAATAAATGGACTTGAAGTTGCGGATGCAAATCCAATACTGAATGGAATCAGTGACATCTGGACTACAACTGAGGTATACGGTATTAAAAGTCTTCCCTCTAATTCTAAGGTTTTGCTTTGGGGCCAGGGAACAGAGGGTGTGTCTCCTACAGGAGCGGGTGTTTGGAAAAGATCTATTATGCCGGTTGCCTGGACTAGAGATTATTTAAGTGAGTCAGGGAAAAGCGGCAGAGTGTTTACAACTACCATGGGCGCAGCAATTGATTTCGTCAATGAAGATTTAAGACGTTTGGTTGTGAATGCTGCCTATTGGACTGTGGGTCTGGAGAAAAATATACCGGCGAAAAGCAATGTTGATTTTGTAGGTAGATATGAGCCTACGATGTTCGGATTGGGCGGATATAAGAAAGGTAAAAAGCCAGCAGATTATAAATGATAGGGTTCATATAGGGTAAATTCGTTTTTGCATGAAAGGACTTACGAATTTACATAGCCGTCAAGCAAGATAAATTCGTCAGTCGCAACCTGGAAGGAGTCGCAACCTCGAAGGAGTCGCATCCTCGAATGTGACTGACGAAGTCTCTTTCCGCTCGTCCAAGTGACTTCGTAAGTCGTGGAATTCAGACTTACGAATTTACCTAGGCATCAAGCAAGATAAATTCGTCAGTCGCATCTTCGAAGGAGTCGCAACCTCGAAGGAGTCGCATCCTCGAATGTGACTGACGAAGTCTCTTTCCGCTCGTCCAAGTGACTTCGTAAGTCGTGGAATTCAGACTTACGAATTTACCTAGGCGTCCAATAAGATAAATTCGTCAGTCGCAACCTCGAAGGAGTCGCATCCTCGAAGGAGTCGCAACCTCGAAGGTGAATACGAAGTCTCTTTCCGCTCGGCTAGGTGACTTCGTAAGTCGAAGAGTGAAAACTTACGAATTTACCTATGCGTCCAGCAAGATAAATTCGTCAGTCACATCTAAGAACTGCCCCCCCCGATTTTGATTGATTTCTGTAGGACATTTAGTGTTAAACAAGCATTCTATAGGGGAATCTATGAATGAAATAGTATGAAATAGGGTAATTGCTTAATTAACTGAATTTTGGAATATAGTATTATTAATGTAATGAGAAGTACCACATTGAGGCTCATACGAAAGTTAAATTTGATTTTACCTAAAACAATATCTAATTATGAAAAGTATTTTACTACTATTCCTTGTACTGTTTAGTACCTCGTACTATGCAAGTGCACAAAGCCGAGCCGTAACTGGTAAGGTGACTGATACGAAAGGAGAAACTCTTCCTGGGGTCAGTATTAAACTCAAAGGTACCTCAATTGGGGCTACCTCTGGTACAGACGGAAGGTACACAATCAATGTATCTGGTAACAATAGTATTCTGGTTGTTACCTACATCGGTTTTGTAAGTCAGGAAGTTGCTGTGAACAATCAAACTTCAATTGATATTGCTTTGACTATCGATATGCAGGGATTGGAAGAAGTGGTTGTTGTGGGTTATGGCACTCAGAAAAAAGTAAATTTAACTGGTTCAGTAGCTTCGGTAAGTTCCGAGCAATTGGAGAAGCGAGCAGTAACAAAATCTTCTCTTGCCTTACAGGGGCAAATGAGTGGCATTCAGGTACGGCAAGGTGGTGGAAATCCAGCAAGTAATGGCGCTTCTTTGGTTATTAGGGGTCAGGGAACATTTAGTGGAGCAGGTACTAGTCCACTGGTTTTGGTTGATGGGATAGAAGCTTCTCTTGATCTTGTAGATCCAAATGATATTCAAAGTGTTTCAATTTTGAAGGATGCTGCTTCTGCTGCAATTTTTGGTTCAAAAGCTGCAAACGGAGTTATCTTAGTTACAACAAAGAAGGGAATAATTGGTAAGCCAGTATTTACTTATAATTCATATATTGGTAAGACTGAGGCAACCATGGTTCCTGAGATGATTAACTCTTGGGAATATGCAGAAGTTATTAATCAGGTTTTTGCAGATGCCGGCGCAGCAAAGAGGTATTCTGATGCTGACATTGCAAAGTTTAAATCAGGAGAAGATGCGGTGAACTTTCCAAATTTCGATCACATTGGTAATTTATTTGATTCAGGAAACGGTATTTCAACACGACATGATATTGGTGTCCGTGGAGGATCAGAACAAACACAGTATATGTTTTCTTTAGGTTATTATAATGAAAACGGTATAATCACAAAAAATGATGCAAATCGCTATAATATTCGGGTAAACCTTGACACTAGATTAAATAACAAGCTTAAATTTAGTCTTAAGATGGCAGGAAATTTGAATAAAAATTCCCAACCGTCAGGAATCAATGGTGCAGGGCTTGGAACTATAGTTGGGGGTGCAATGCGAAATGCAAATTCTATCCCGGGGAGAATGCCGGATGGTTTTTATGGAAGAAATGAGACATTGCATCCGGAAGCGGATTTAGAAAGTGCTTCATTTTTGCAAAATAATGGCACTAATTTTTATACTAATGGCAGTGTAATATGGGATATTTTCAAAGATCTTACAATTACGGGGCAAATTGGTCATACCTATGGAATTGGGCAATCTAAGGCCTATGTAGCTAAATATGCCATTACCCCAACGTATGGAAATGCTTTAAATAGTTTAAATGAAAATTGGTCAGAAAGTAGTGCACTGACTCTTCAAACCATTGCTGAATATAACAAGAAAATAAAGGACCATACCTTCTACCTTCTTGGGGGTGTTTCAGGTCAAACATTTGGTGGTAAAGGCATTGGTGCTTTCAGGGATGCATTTCCGAACAATAGTATTTATGAAATTAACGCAGGGTCAACTGCCCGTGGAACTCAAACGGGAAGTTCCTCAAGAAATACATTGCAATCTTATTTCGGAAGATTTAATTACAGTTTCCGTAATAAATATCTGTTCGAGGCAAATGCCCGATACGATGGTTCTTCGCGTTTCCCACAAGATAGCAGATGGGGCTTATTCCCTTCATTATCAGCAGCCTGGAGAATATCACAAGAAAGCTTTTTCATGGATTTAAAAAAGGGAATGCCATGGTTAAGTGATCTTAAAATCCGAGCTTCTTGGGGTCAATTAGGAAATCAATCGGTTGGAAACTATCCATATCAGGATTTATTGTCACTTGCCCCCGTTTATCCTTTCGGAAGTGCATTAAGTGCAGGTGCAGCGATAACTACACTTGCTAATAAAGACATTACCTGGGAGACCACAACAGTTAAAAATGTGGGATTTGATTTAGGTCTGTTTAATGATAAATTATCGTTTTCAACAGATTACTTTATTAAGACCACTGATGATATTCTTTATAGTGTTTCTGTATCCAATGTGTTGGGAGCTACTCCTGGCCTAACCAATGCAGGTTCAGTAGAAAACAGAGGATGGGATTTTAATTTGAATTATAGAAATGTTGTTGGAGGATTTTCTTATGGAGTCTCTGCTATTTTATCACTTATTGATAATAAAGTAACAAAATTATCAAAAGTTAATCAGGACATTGCCAGAGGGCTATTTGTAGGATATCCTATTGGTAGTGCCTTCGGATATAAAAGCAATGGATTATTTGGAAGCAATGCAGATGTGACAGGTTATCCAACCCAACCATTTGCAGATCAGGCTCAGGGTGGTGGAATTAAGTATTTAGATCTCAGCGGCCCAAGTGGTGCTCCAGATGGTGTAGTAAATGCGACTTATGATAGGGTTATCATTGGAAAACCTCTTCCAACTTCAACCTATGGATTAACTTTAAATGGCGGGTTTAAAAATTTCGATTTTAATTTTATGCTTCAAGGAGAAGGTGGAAGAAACGATCAGGTTAATCTTGGCCAATTTTTCTTCCCACTAGAAAACAATAGTAATGTGCAGCGGGATGCTTACGAGAACAGATGGACAGCTGCAAATCCAAATCCAAATGCTGAATATCCTAAATTGCGTAACATCGCTTCCGGGTTTTTTAACACCAATCGTGTTGATTTCTGGTATCGCGATGCAAGTTTCTTAAGACTTAAGAATGCTCAAATTGGGTATACTTTGCCTAAAAAGATAATTAGCCGTTCTGGCATGAGTAGTTTGCGTTTGTATGTTAGCGGTGAAAATCTATTCACTCTTTCAGATTTCTATAAAGGATGGGATCCTGAGATGCAAACTGGTGGTAGTGCTTGGTATTATCCTCTTAGCAAATTATATGTTGCAGGCGTAAGTTTAAAATTTTAATCAATTAATAAAATGATTATGAAAATATTTAATAGAATAAGGATAGTAAGTGCATGCATACTGATTTCTATAGTCAGTCTATCCGGATGTCAAAAAGATTTGCTGGATCAACAGCCATTAACAGATTTATCAGAGGGCTCTTTTTGGAGCAGTGAAGGGGATGCCATGCTGGCCTTAACTGGAATATACAATGGGAGTAGTGTTGGGAGCGGTAATAATTCTGGTAATGAGTTGCTTATTCTGTCAAGCATGACCGATGATTCAGACTATAAAAACAGTAAAGTAGGACTTATTTATAGCGGATACGTGATTTCCAGTGATACTCAGGTTGCCGGTTCTATCTGGCAAAGGGGCTATCGTACCATTTTTAAAGTGAATTATTTTCTTGCAAATGTTGACAAAGTAAAAATGGATGCAGTTAAGAAGGCTCAAGTGATTGCTGAAGCTAAATTTTTAAGGGCTTTCGAGTACTGGCAACTTGCTATGTATTATGGAGGTGTTCCATTGGTTAAACAGGTTTTAACTGTTGATGAATCGAACAACCAGGTTCGCGCTACCTTAGCAGAAGTAACAGATTTCGCAAAAACTGAGCTTTTGGCAGCCGTCAAGGATTTACCTACTACCAGACCTGCAAGTGAAAAAGGACGCATCTTAAAAGCTGCCGCGCTTGCTGTTAAAGGAAGATTAGAATTAATGGATAAAAAATGGGGGGATGCGGTTAAAACTTATAAGGATATTATTGATTTGAATGAGCATATCATTGATCCTCGTTATAAGGCTATATTCGAAGAAAGGGGAGAAAATAGCAAAGAAGTTATTTTGTCCACTAGTTTTATCGCCGGCCTTTTTGGAAATACTAAACACCAACGTAATTATACTCCGGATGTTTATGGTGGTTACCAGGAAACTAATGTATATGAGGAATTAATAAGCAGCTACTTAATGAAAGACGGATTGCCGATTGAAACATCACCATTATATGATGCGGCTAATCCATTCGCAAATCGGGATCCTCGCCTATATGCTACTGTTTTTTTACCGGAATATACTGTATTTAACGGTAAAAAATTCACAAAAGCAAACAGCGCAATAGGGAGTTTGGTTGGTGCAACCGGATATGGCTGGAAAAAGTATGTAACAGAGGGTTATAGTGGAGATATGGGATCTTCTGGCGATGATGTTATTCATATACGCTATCCAGAGGTGCTTTTAAGTTATTTAGAGGCTAAAATTGAAAATAACGAAGCTATTACTCAGGCATTGCTTGATGAGACTATTAATAAAGTCAGAGGCAGGGCTGAAGTGGGTATGCCTAATGTTACTGAAACGGATCGTACTAAACTAAGAGAAATAGTTCGTTTGGAAAGAAGGATTGAGTTTGCACTGGAGAAAGATATCAGATACATGGATATTCGCAGATGGGGCATTTGGTTTAATGTGATTGAACAACAGTTTCATGGCATGAAACTTACCAATGATCCTGCTACCTATACTGGTGCAAAAGTTGAACTCACAGGAAAATATAGAGGTCACTTGTTAACAATTAATAAAAAGGGATCACATAAACTAGGTTGGGCTCTGCTTCCTATTCCTTTGACTGAAATACAGCTGAACCCTAAGTTGATCCAAAACCCGGATAATTGATCAGGAAACATAGGATTTTGTTAAATCTATGCTGTATTAAAAATTATAAGAATTTCCAGCCTGCATTTGGGGCTGTAAATTCTTATAAAATAATCGTTTTTATTTTAACCAATTGTGTTCGGGGAAGTGGTAACGAAATAATGAATGCATAAGCTTTCAGAATATGTTATTTAGAAAATTTAATGAATGAATCTTAGTCCGAATTACTCGAACGATTATTTAACAATTTATTCCAATTATCATGGTTAATAGTATGAAAAGCACTTTATTGTTTATTTTATTTTTCGGATTTATTGTCTTACTGAGTTCACATTCCATAACAGGGGTTATGGCAACAGCGCAGGGGAATGGCAAAATATTCCGCTCTACTATTGAAAGAGCCAATCAGAATCCTGTAAAAAAACTGGATCTGGGTGGAGGTATGTCTCTCGAGGTGCTCTATATCCCACCTGGAGCTTTTAAGATGGGCAGTACGGCTGCAGAGAAGGCCTGGGCTACCGGTATTGAAGGCGGAGCAACTCCTGGAACAGCTCGAGAATCATACGAAGGTGAACAGCCACGTGCGATGCAGGTAAAGGATGGTTTCTGGATGGGGCGAACAGAAGTGAGTGTTGGTCAGTTCAGACGTTTTGTAGAAGAAAGCGGATATGTTTCAGATGCCGAGAAACCGGGTGGTAAAACACAGGTTTTTGATCCTGAATGGAAGATTGCTGCCAAAGGCCCACCACACCCCTGGATTTCATTAAAGGGTAAGAGCTGGCGCGATCCGAATTTTGGTTTCCCGCTTAGAGATGAATATCCGGTAGTTTGTGTAAGCTGGAATGATGGTAAAGCATTTTGCGAATGGCTAACAAAGCGGGAGAGGGCAGCAGGCCGCTTACCAAAAGGACTGGAATATCGTCTGCCAACAGAAGCAGAATGGGAATATGCTGCAAGAGGTGGTCTTGAAGATACCTATTTCTGGTGGGGTAATGATCTGAGTGAAGGAGAAGGCCGTTTGAATATTTCTGCTATTGACTTTCTGCCTGGTCGGAACAAGACCTGGCCATTAGCCAAAGCACCCTGGAGCGATGGTTTTGCCTTTGTCTCACCTGTAGATCAGTTTGGAGAAAAGGGCAGAAACGGTTTCGGACTTGCGGATATGTGTGGTGGAGTATGGGAAATTGTACTGGATCATTTTGATCCAAAAGGTGGCCATGAGGAGCCTCTTTTTACTGATCAAAATTATCGACCAGTTTGTCGTAGCGGAAATTACTTTGACGTTCCTGGAAATGCCCGAGTTGCGGTTCGCCTAGGACTGCAGGGAATTAGCTATTCCGATTCCCGTGACGGTTTTCGGATTGCTTTAGGTATTGCACGCGACAAAAAGTAAGAGATATTTTTTCGTGATTCTGATTCTAAACTTTAAAGAGATTAAGCAATTCAAAATAGTCAGATTGCTTAATCTCTTTATATAAATTAGAATTATATTTAATTATCATAAAAGGTACAATCTTCTATACCGATAAATTAATAGAAAATAGTATCATTAATGTAAATAGGAGTATCTGATTAATGTGTCTAATAATGTGAAATTCGAATTCGCTTTAAAT
>CAMDQV010000062.1 GCA_945906015.1 Pedobacter schmidteae
AAAAGTATCAGGCATTGATGGAATTAAGATCACAATCACAGAACCAACTGGCTTGTCAAATAAGTCGCCGGTATTGAAAGTAAGCTGGGATCCGGCAAAATTGAATATGAATGGTTTTGAAATAGCAGAAGAATTGGGACGAAAGAAGCCAAGAATTGCATTGGCCGCAAGGGATGAAACTGACGGTACTACATCTGTTAATATTACAACCGGGCAAATGCAGGCTGGCGAAGAAAAAATCATTGCCGATCGCTTGTATGAAGTATTATCCAAGCAACGTTCGCCGAAGCCTGACATGTCAGCCCCTACAGCTAATCTGAATGGTACTTGGGATGTGAGTATAAAATTCTTTAGTAGCACAAGTCAGCATAGCTTTACTATTCTGCAGGATGGTAACTGGTTTTCTGGTACTCATAAGGCAGATTTTGATACCAGAAACCTGGCAGGTTCCATTGATGGAAGTCAGATTAAATTTGAAAGTTCAATAAAGATTATCGCTGATAATATTAATTACCTGTTCCAGGGTACAGTAAACGGTGATACCATGTCTGGAGATATTCATTTGGGTGAATACAGAACGGCTAAATTTACTGCAGCACGCAATAGTACTAAGGCAAGTAGGAAAAGGATCCAGATCCCTGGAGGGCCGCCATTGGCTACTTAATTAATTCCCCCCCCCTGCTGGTTAAAGTACCAGCATGATTTTTGTTTAAAAAGCTTTATAAATTTTTAGAACTAATAATCAATAAACTACCAATAATTTAATGAAAAAATTAAGCATAATTACCTCTATTATTCTTCTTTTGGCAGTTTTTATGCCAAAGGTTTATTCACAGAATTCATCATCTAATGCCGAACTTTCAGCGTACTCTGTAAAAAGAGCTGTTCAGGGAGTGAATGTGAACGATAAATGGAGTGATGCTGCCTGGAAGGGTGTAGAATCAGTTAAAATTCAAAATTATATGGGCGAATTGCCCAAATTTAAACCTCAGGCAGAGGCAAAAATGGTATATGATGATAATTTTATTTACGTGATCTACAGAGTAAAAGATCGCTACGTTCGCAGTATAACCCAAAAGATCAACGGTAAAGTGTGGGAAGATTCAGCAGTTGAATTCTTTTTCTCGCCCGAAGCAAATAATCCAATGAATTACTTTAACCTGGAGATCAATTGTGGAGGAACTCCTTTGTTGCATCATCATAAAGGAAAACCAACAATTGACGATATTCAGAAAATAGAGATCGCTGCCTCATTGCCACAGGTGGTTGATCCTGAAATTACCAAACGTGTTACCTGGACCATGTCTTTCAAAATACCATTGAACATGCTTGAAAAATATACCAATGTGGTTCGTCCAAAGGCTGGTGTTTCTTGGAGAGCTAATTTTTATAAGATTGCAGAAATAAATTCCAATAAGCATTATATCACATGGAATGAAGTTAAAAATCCTAAGCCTCAATTTCATTTACCTCAATTTTTCGGGGTATTAAATTTTCAGTAAAACGGGTACGCATAGTAATGACAGTTAATATGAAGTCTTTTTTCAATAAAAATGCTAGTTCTGGAAAGGTGTATTGCAGGTTCTTAATAGGTATTGTTCTATTGATGATTTGTCAATTTAGCTATGCTCAGGAAATTGATATTCTGTTAAAAGGCGCACATCTTATTGATCCCAAAAACAAGATCGATTCCAAAATGGATGTGGGAATTTTGAATGGCAGGATAGCTCGTATAGCTAACGATATTCCAATAGGATCTGCCACCAAAATCATTGATGTAACTGGATTTTATATCACGCCCGGGATAATCGATATGCATGTTCATGTTTTTCAGGGTACGGATAAATACAGTACATCGGTTGGTAATTCTTCACGCAGTCAGCAAGCTGATGCATTTTCTTTCAGAACAGGTGTTACTACCGTTGTAGATGCCGGATCTTCTGGCTGGAGAAATTTCCCATTGTTTAAAGAACAAACCATTGATAAATCGCAAACAAGAATTCTGGCTTTCCTCAACGTAATTGGCAATGGAATGATTGGCCGTTTTCAGGAACAAGATGTGAATGACATGAATCCTGTCATGAATGCTCATATGATCAACAGACTTTATCCAACTATTCTTGTTGGTATTAAATCTGCCCATTATTGGGGTGAATTTACCTCTGTAGATAAGGCTGTTGAGTCAGGTAAGCTTGCAAATGTGCCAATAATGGTTGATTTTGGTGAGCATAATCCGGCTAATTCTATTGAGTCTTTATTTTTAAAACACCTTCGTCCGGGAGATATTTTTACCCATACCTTCTCCGAACATGCAATTTCAAAGACTACCGGTGGACGCGAATCAATTGTGGATGAAAAAACAAAAAAAGTAAAACCTTTTGTATTTGAAGCACAAAAACGGGGAGTTATTTTTGATGTTGGACACGGTGGCGGTGCATTTTCATGGGCACAGGCCGTTCCTGCATATCAACAGGGCTTTTATCCGAATGTGATCAGTTCAGACTTGCATGATCTGAGTATGAATAGCGGAATGAAGGATATGGCGAATGTGATGTCTAAGTTTCTTGCTTTGGGTATGCAATTAAAGGATGTGATAGAGCGCTCAACCTGGGCGCCTGCCAAAGTAATCAAGCGTACAGATCTCGGACATTTAAGTATTGGTGCTGAAGCAGATATTGCAGTTTTTAATTTGCGTGAAGGAAAGTTTGGCTTTACTGATGTCCGCAAAGTCAGCGTTGAAGGCACAAAAAAGCTGGAGGCTGAACTGACCTTAAGAGCCGGGAAAATAATGTGGGATTTGAATGGAATCAGCGGACAGCCCTGGAAAAACTAATACTTCTGAAATTTATTATCATGGAAAATAATTTGTTGCAAACTGGAAGATACAGGTTCAAAAACTATTCCTATTTTGAAATCAGGAAACGGTGGATGATGTCTCTTCAAATAACATCGCTGATGCTGTTTATTTTGCTAAGCCCGTTTTTATCTCAGGCTCAGGACTATGATTTATTGCTCAAGGGTGGAAGGCTAATTGATGCAAAAAATAATATTGATGCCAAAATGGATGTGGCCATTAAAGATGGTAAAATATCCAGAGTGGCTTCTGATCTCCCGGCTTCGGCTGCAAAGAAGGTCCTTGATGTAAGCGGACTTATAGTTGCCCCTGGTCTGATCAATATTCATACTCATGTCTTTGCAGGCAGTAATTCTGGTTTTTCTGATGGACAATCCAGTCAGCTACCTGATGCTTTTGCATTACGTTCGGGCATCACCACAGTTGTTGATGCGGGAACCACCGGATGGAGAACCTTCCCTGACTTTAAAGCGAAAATGGTCGATCCTTCCATAACCCGCGTACTCGCATGGATCAATATTTTTGAAACCGGATTTAGCTCTGGTTCTGGTTTTGAACCTGATATGGGTACAGTAAGTGCTCAAAAAACTGCCGAAACCATCCAGAAATACAAAGATTATATTGTTGGGACCAGGGTTGGTCATTATAAAGGCAAAAGCTGGCTTCCATTTGAGCGTGCTTCCGAAGCTGCACAAATTGCAAATGTTCCGCTTTTCGTGGAATGCCATATGCCTCAATATACATTACAGGAGCAACTGGATCATATGCGCCCAGGTGATATTATTACCCATTCATTTGAGAATGTTACTGAGCGCATGACTGTAGTTGATGAACAGGGGAAAGTCAGGCCTTTTGTTCTGGAAGCACAGAAGAGAGGTGTACTTTTTGATGTTGGACATGGTGGAGCCGGATTCTGGTTCAATCAGGCAATCCCTGCATATAATCAGGGGCTCTGGCCAAATTCTTTTGGAACAGATGAGCATCGCACAAGTATGAACTCAGGTATGAGGAATATGTTGAATGTGATGTCGAAATATATGAATATTGGTATGAGTATTCCCGAAGTAATAGCCCGTGGAAGCTGGAATGCCGCGAAATCAATTAAGCGGGAAGATCTTGGAAATTTATCGGAAGGATCAGTAGCAGATATTGCAGTGCTGAGTATAATTAATGGCAAGTTTGGTTTTGTAGACTCCGGACAAAACAGGATCGAAGGGGATCGTAAACTTGAAGCAGAACTTACAGTACGCGCCGGAAGGATTGTTTGGGATCTCAACGGACTAGCAGCAAATACATATAAATAAAATGAAGCGTAGAAGTGTGATCAAAGGCCTTGCTTTACTTCCGGTAATCGGGAATGTTCTTTCTGTTGAAGCAGCAGAATCAGGTGAATTGCAGGGATCTTTTGAAAGTTTATCAGAAACAACATTAAGTTCATTTCTGGATGAGAAGAATATTTATCGCTCCATGGGGGTTGAACCAATCATAAATTGCAGGGGTTCATATACTATCATTGGAGGTTCAATCAAACTTCCGAAAGTAAAAGCGGCACTGGATGCAGCCAGTAATAATTTCGTTCAGCTAGATGAACTCGCAGAAGCGGCTGGCAAGCGACTTTCAGAACTTACAAAAACGGAATGGGGAATGGTTTCGTCGGGATGTGCAGCCGGAGTTAAACACATTACAGCAGCTTGTGTTACAGGTGGAAGTCCGGAAAGGCTCATCCGAATCCCCGATCTTACCGGATTTGAGAAAACTGAGGTAATCATACCAAGATATTCAAGACAGCATTATGATCATGCTGTCAGGAATATTGGAGTCAAAATTATAACTGTTTCAACAGCTGATGAGCTTGAAAAGGCAATTAATCCCAAAACGGCAATGATCTATCTGACCTCCGGAACTCCCGGAGCGGCTTCGGATACCGGTCAGCCTCTTTCACTGGAAGTAATCGCAGCAATTGCTAAACCCAAGAATGTCCCAATTCTGATGGATGCCGCAGCAGAAAGCCTCACAATCCCACCAATTCATTTGAAAAGAGGGGCAGATATTGTTGCTTATAGTGGGGGCAAAACTATTCGCGGACCACAGTCGGCAGGTTTGTTGCTTGGAAATAAAAATATTTTAATGGCAGCCTGGCAGGCAAGTGCACCACACCATGGTCCCGGCCGTGATAATAAGCTTGACCGGGATGAGATAGTTGGGATGGTGGCTGCAGTTGAGGATTGGCTCGTTCGTGATCATGATGCGGAATGGAAAAGATGGCTGAGCTGGTTGAATTTTATCTCGACTAAAGTATCAGGTATCAAGGGTTTGAGCACAAAAATTATTGAACCGGTGAATCTGAATAATAAATATCCTGTACTTCATATTATCTGGGATCCTACTAAGTATCCAGTTACTGGCTATGAGATCGCTGAGGAGGTAGGAAGGAATAAGCCAAGGATTGCATTAGGAAATCGGGATGAAGCTGATGGAACTACTTCAATACAAATTACTCCGGGCCACATGCAGCCTGGAGAAGAGAAAATAGTTGCTGATCGACTTTATGAGGTATTATCCAAGAAGCGAAACTTTAAACCCGAAATGACTGTACCTGCAGCCAATCTTAGTGGGCGCTGGGATGTAGAAGTACAGTATGCTTTGAGTACAAGCCAGCATTCATTTGTGATTGAGCAGGAAGGAAACTGGATTCAGGGGACTCACAAGGGCGATCTGGACACCAAAAATATGGTGGGCACAATAGAAGGGGATGAGGTAAAGATCAGAAGTACAATCCCTATTGTTGGAAACATTATTATTTACCTGTTCTCGGGAAAGCTCACTGGAAATATTATTTCCGGAGATATTCATATGGGAGAATATCTGACCGCTAAATTCATAGCCAAGCGTAATACAACTAAACTTCCAAAACAAAAAGTAATGATTCCGGGTGGTCAGCCTTTGGCAACCTGATATTTATTTTTTTTAGTTTTATAAACATTATGATATGAAACGCAGAGACATTATCAAAGGCATGGCAGCTTTGCCCTTATTGGGATTAATTAACCCTTTAGATTCGGCATTGGCTTCTATGCCAGAGAAGTTTAAGAAAAAGCGACTGGTCATCGATACCCATGTTGAAACCTGGAATTTTGACGCAAGATTTCCGTTCAAACATCCCGAAAACCCAAACCTTAAAGTGGCAATTGAGGCGCCTATTGAAAATCAGGTGAAGCAAATGAAGGATTTCAATATTACCTATGGAGTTTTAATTAATCCACGTTATTATGGTTGGGATAATTCTTATAAGGCTCATTGTGTTAAAACTTATCCCAATCATTTTGTAGCTCATGGATTACTGAATCCTCATGACCCTAAAATTGTCGATAATTTAAGATATTGGGTTAATGAGGATGGTTTTCAGGGTATGCGTTTTAGTCCGAAATACCATCCTAAAGAATCGTGGCTAAATTCAAGCGAGCATTATCCATTATGGAAAGAGGCTGAAAAACTAGGACTTTGTTTCAATTATTATATTCTGCCTCATCAAATGCCAATGCTTGAAGATATGGCAGAACGTTACCCGGGTGTGAAGATAGTGGTGGATCATGCTGGTATGCCGGATTTGAAAGCAGCTGATTGCTGGCCTGAATTTAAAAAGATGTTTAAACTCAGTCATTTCAAAAATGTCTGGATCAGCAACTCAGAGCCTTATGGAATGTCAGAAATCAAGAAGTATCCTTATGAAGATACACTACCTTTCTATAAGGCCATTTATGAAGAGTTTGGCGCAAAGCAAATTATTTGGGGAACAGGATATCCTTTCCCAATGTGGGAACTCCCAATGGATAAAGAATTAGAGTTTATGTACAAATACTGTGATTTCTATACCGAAAAGGATCTGGATTTAATTATGGGTAAAAATGCTTTGGAAATTTGGAAATTTCCTAAAAAAGCATAAATACTCTCGGTTTTAAGGCTAATTTTTCTTATATTTTCCAACTATCAATATTAATTATATGTTTTCAAAAAATTATAAATTTTATCTTTTAGTTGTTTTAGTTTGTTTTTTAGGTTCAAGCTCAAACGTATCTGCACAGGCAATACCTAAAGAAGAATTGATATTTCTGACATCCTCATGGAAGGGTGAGCACTTTCAAGACGGACGCCCACGGATTTCGGATGAGCTGATAAAGCGTGCCTGTGAAATAGGGATTGAGGAGGCATGGCAGATTGTGAATAACGAAGTATACCTGTATCAGTATGAGCGCAACTGGAAAATATTTCATGAAAAAGTTATAGTAGTAGGACGGGCCTTAACGGCTCAGTTTATGCCGATCCGTCCGGATGTTAAAAAAAATATTGTAGACCGTGCTGCGAAGGAGGGTCGTGCCGGAAGACATTTGCATTGGCCAATTAATATGTTAACCCAGGGGGATATAGAAGTTCAATATGCTTTGAGTACAAGCCAGCATTCATTTATGATCGAACAGGATGGAAACTGGATTCAGGGAACTCATAAAGGAAATCACGATACAAAAAATATGGTGGGTACCATAGCTGGAAATGAGTTAAGGATCAGAAGTACAATCCCAATTGTTGGAAAAATCATAATCTACCTCTTTTCAGGAAAAGTGAATGGAGATATTATTTCCGGAGATATCCAAATGGGCGAATATCTGACGGCTAAATTTACAGCCAGACGTAACACAACAAAACTTCCGAAACAAAAAGTAATGATTCCGGGTGGTCAGCCACTGGCAACCTGATAAAATAATTTTTAACAATTTAAAAGCATTGTAATATGAAACGCAGAGACATTATTAAAGGTATGGCAGCAATGCCCTTGTTGGGCTTGATTAATCCTATTGATTCAGTACTGGCTTCAATGCCAGAGAAATTTAAGAAAAAGCGCCTGGTTATTGATACTCATATTGAGACCTGGAATTTTGATCCAAGATTCCCTTTTAAACATCCTGAGAATCCAAATTTAAAAGTGGCCATAGAGGCTCCAATTGAGAATCAGGTGAAGCAAATGAAGGATTTCAATATAACCTATGGGGTATTAATAAATCCGCGTTATTATGGATGGGATAATTCTTATAAGGCTCATTGTGTTAAAACTTATCCCAATCATTTTGTTGCTCATGGCTTATTGAATCCGCATGATCCTAAAATTGTCGATAATCTTAGATATTGGGTTAATGAACATGGTTTTCAGGGGATGCGTTTCAGTCCGATTTACACTCCCAAAGAAACCTGGTTAAACTCCCCGGAACATTATCCTCTTTGGAAGGAAGCAGAAAAACTGGGGCTTTGCTTCAACTATTATATTGTTCCTCACCAGATGCCGATGCTGGAGGATATGGCAGAGCGCTTTCCGGGTGTGAAAATTGTAGTTGACCATGCCGGAAAACCTGATCTGAAAGCTGCTGATTGCTGGCCTGAATTCAAAAAAATGTTTAAACTCAGCCGTTTCTCAAATGTTTGGATAAGTAATTCAGAGCCTTATGAAATGTCAGAGATCAAGAAGTATCCCTATGAAGATACATTGCCGTTTTATAAGGCCATTTATGAAGAGTTTGGAGCCAAGCAGATCATCTGGGGTACTGGTTATCCTTTCCCAAGATGGGAACTGCCAATGGATAAAGAGCTGGAATTTATGGATAAGTACTGTAATTTTTATACCGATAACGATCTGGACCTAATCATGGGGAAAAATGCCCTCGGTATATGGAAATTTCCTGGAAAGTCATGAGTGTAAATAGTTCAAATAATGGCAAAAAATTAAACCGAAATCACTACATAGATAATACTTATTATAACACACATGAAATATAGTTTCCAGTTATTGCTTTCCTTTTGCTTGCTGATATTACCCTTAAAATCTTTGTTCGCTCAAGCTATTCCCAAAGAGGAACTGATTTTTTTGACTTCTGCCTGGAAAGGTGAACGTTTTGAGGATGGTCGCCCACGTATCCCTGATGAGCTGTTGAATCGTGCAAAATCGATTGGAATTGAAGAGGCCTGGCAAATATTAAATAATGAAGGCTATTTGTATCAATATGAGCGAAACTGGAAAATATTGCATGAAGATGAAAAAGTTATTGGAAGGGCTTTAACGGCTTTTTATATGCCTATTCGTCCTGATGTGGAGAAGAATATTGTAGATCGTGCTGCCGCAGAAGGCAAGCAAGGCAGGCATTTGCACTGGCCTATCAATATGCTTACCAAGGGTGATGTGTATGTTGCTGATAATGAAGGTAGAGTAGGTTCATTGATGGGTGATAATCTTGGGAATGTAATCTATAAAAACTCAGGGAACGGAGTAATATTTGATGGGTTTGCCCGTGATGTTGACGGTTTGGCCGAGATCAAGGGATTTAACGCCTTTGTAAGAGATTTTGCACCTCAGTTTTTACAGGGTGTTGTGTTGATGGGTTTGAATACTCCAGTTACAATCGGACAAGCCATTGTTCTGCCCGGAGATCTGGTGATTGCTGGCCGTGCTGGGGTAGTATTTATTCCTGCTCATATGGCTGAACAGGTTATTGCTGCTGCA
>CAMDQV010000063.1 GCA_945906015.1 Pedobacter schmidteae
TGATCGCTTTAGCTTAAGAAACCGTGCTGAAATGGTACGCTATCAAAAGGGAAACTCAACATATGAACTTGGATTTTTAAACTATCAGGATATTATTTATAAGCCTCTGAGCTCTAAGCTTTCAGGGAATATACGATTTGGAATTTTTGATACAGAAAGTTTTAATTCAAGGATATATGCCTATGAAAATGATGTTTTGTATTCTTATTCGGTTCCTGCTTATCAAGGCAAGGGTGTCCGGTTTTATGTCAATGCTCGCTATACCTTAATTAGAGGATTTGATCTTTGGCTAAGATATTCATTAACAAGCTATTATGATCAGAAAACAGTGGGTAGTGGAAATGATCAGATTGATGGAAACAAAAGGTCGGATGTAAGGCTGCAAATGCGCTATCAATTTTAAGTATGTTCTTTAAAGGAGAGGTGCCGTTTGTACGATTGTTAATCCCCTTGATCATCGGGATTTTAGTTGCATATACTTTTGCTGATCTCTTGATTTATTCATGGGGATTTGGTCTGATTTATATACTTTTTGGATCTTATCTGATAGGTTTATTAGCCTACAAAAGATATAAATTGTTTAGATGGAGATGGTTTTTTGGTTTACTCATTCATTTTTACCTAATACTATTAGCCTATGAACTTACCATTCATTTTTCAGGGAGGTTTGACCATAGCCATTTTAGCGCATTTAAATCTGAAACTCTAGTTGTTAAAATAACCAATGAACCAAAATTATCATCAGAAATTATTCGCTTTGAGAGTGAAGTTATAGCTGTTTATTCTAAGAAAGGTATTCAGAATACTAATGGAAAGCTATTGATCGCCTTGAAGCTTGATACTTTGAAGGCAATTGAAGTTAATTATGGAGATATATTTCTAATTCCAGCAAACTATCAAGAAGTAGAACCATCCTATAATCCAGGAGAATTTGATTTCAGATCCTATTTAAAGGACAAGCAGATCTATTTTCAGATTTTTCTTCAAGCAGATGAGGTTAAACGTGTTTCCCAAAATACTGGTAATCCTTTCATATCATTTGCACTTACATTAAGAAAAGATCTGGTAAAAAAGTTCAGCAGGTATATACCTGATCAAGAGGCTTTTTCAATGGCATCAACCCTGATTCTGGGTTATCGCGCTGATCTTAGTAAAGATCTTATTGAGGCTTATTCAAAAACCGGCACCATGCATGTACTTTCAGTATCAGGAATGCATGTTGGAATTGTCTTTCTTGTTTTGTCTTTTTTGCTTAAACCGATGAACAGAAGCAAAAACTTAATTTTGCTAAGAGCCATTATCATTATTGCAGTAATTTGGTTCTACTCTCTACTTACCGGATTTTCACCATCTGTATGCAGATCTGCACTCATGTTAAGTTTTGTGGTGTTGGGAAAAGCGATGAATAAAAATCAGAATACCTACAATTTAATTGCGATCTCTGCTTTTTTTTTGCTTTTGTATGATCCATATTATTTGTTTGATGTCGGTTTTCAGCTGTCATATCTGGCTGTTGTTGGTTTGGTATATTTTCATCCAATCATTTTTAATGTACTTTATATTAAAAATAAATTATTGGAACATATTTGGAGCTATTGCGCGTTATCTACTGCAGCACAATTAGCTACATTTCCACTTAGTGTATATTATTTTCATCAGTTTCCTATTTATTTTCTGCTAAGTAATCTGCTTATCGTGTTGCCTGTTGCATTTATCATGTATGCAGGAATTGCTTTCTTAATCATTCCATACCCTTTAATTATACAGCCTCTTGGTAAATTTTTAAACTGGCTGATCAATTTTACAAATGACATTTTATACAAAATTGAACAACTTCCATTTTCAGCTATGGAAGGCATTTGGGTAAACACTTTTGAGTATATGCTGATTAGTTCTTTGGTTATTTTATGCGTATTCTGGCAATTATTTAGAAATAAGATCATCATCTGGCTATCATTCTCTATTGGTATTATACTTGCTGTCAGTCTGTCTATGAAATCAATTAAAAATTTTAATAGACATGAATTGATCTTTTATAGTCTTCGGAAAAATACTGCAATAGCTTATTTGTTTAAAGGGCAAAGTATTATTATTACTGATTTAAAGCCGTCTGATAAACTCAACACGTATTCAATAAAACCTTCAATTTCAATGAGTGGTATTAAAGAAAGTCTTTTTTTTGATCCTGAACAACAATTTTCAGGATCCAACTACTGGTCAGATTCAGATTTCATGCAATTCGGTAATTTCAGGATTCTTAGGTGGAGAAATGAATTTAATAAGCTTGTTCTCAACAAGAGAATAGCAGTTGATTTACTGCTTTTAAGCAAAGGCTCGGCACAGGGATTGCGCTATATGAGTGAGATAGTAGATTTTAAATCCATAATTATAGATTCATCTAATCCGGAATATAAAATAGAGGCATGGCTAAGTGAAGCCAAAAGTTTAAAAATTACTTGTATTTCACTAAAGAAATACCCAGCATATATCATTAAGCTAGAATAATTTGTTTTTTAAATAAAACAGATTGGATAGAAGGGGCTTTTTTTATGATTAAAGCTTTTCCTTTACTTCAATTAGAAAATGTTTTAGTCGTTCTAATGAGTCAATTACTTTTTGATTCTCTTTTTCTTCGTTTTTATTATTGCGAAGATGATCTTTTGCACCCTGAAGGGTATATCCTTTATCTTTTACGAGACTGAAGATGATCCTTAAATTCTCAACGTCATCGGGACTGAACAGACGGTTTCCCTTTTTATTTTTTTTTGGTTGAATAATTTCAAATTCCCGCTCATAATAACGGATCTGAGATGCATTTACATCAAATATTTGGGTTACTTCACCCATAGTGTAGTATAGCTTTGTGATTTCTCGATCTTTGTATGGCATAACCTTATTTTTCTTTGTAAAAATAATACTATTTGACTAGTTAACAACAGAAGTAGACTACCAAAACCTTTTTTCTAGCTTGAAATATGAAAAAATTAACCATTTTGCTAAAATGGACCATGTTTAATGAGTATGAATTTTGTAACCAAATATTCTTTCATTCTCCGCAAACAAATCCGCATCAATATTTATATTTGTACAATAGCTAATTAAGGATGACTACCAAAGAAATAAGACAGAGTTTTTTAGATTTTTTTGCCAATAAAGGACATCAGGTAGTTTCATCGGCACCCATTGTGGTTAAAGACGATCCTACATTGATGTTTACCAATGCAGGAATGAATCAGTTTAAAGATCTTTTTTTGGGTGAAACTGTAATTAAGTATTCCAGAGTAGCAGATACACAGCGTTGTTTACGTGTATCAGGTAAGCATAATGATCTTGAAGAGGTTGGAATTGATACGTATCATCATACCATGTTTGAGATGCTAGGTAATTGGAGTTTCGGTGATTATTTTAAAAAAGAGGCCATTGCTTGGAGCTGGGAACTTTTGACTGAAGTTTATAAAATTCCCAAAGATCAATTATATGTAAGTGTATTTCAAGGTGATGAAAAGGAGGGCCTTCCTAAAGATCAGGAAGCATTTGAAATTTGGAAGAACTATATTTCTGAGGATCGAATTCTTCTTGGTAATAAAAAAGATAATTTCTGGGAGATGGGCGAAATTGGTCCCTGTGGGCCATGTTCTGAAATCCATGTAGATATGCGGCCAGAAGCTGAACGCAAAAAAGTAAATGGAAGTACACTGGTTAATCAGGATAATCCACAAGTGATTGAGGTCTGGAATAATGTATTTATGCAATATAACAGACTTAAAAATGGTTCACTTGAAAAGCTTCCAAATCAGCATGTTGATACAGGTATGGGTTTGGAGCGCTTAGTGCGGGTTATTCAAAACAAAACATCAAATTATGATACAGATGTATTTCAGCCACTGATCCAGTATATTTCAGAGCAATCCCGCACCCCATATCATGGCAATTCAATTCCTGGCCAAGAGGGTTGGGGTTCTGCCGTTGCCATGCGAGTAATGTCTGATCATATTCGTGCCATTTGTTTTTGTATTGCCGATGGAACACTTCCTTCAAATAATAAGGCCGGTTATGTAGTTCGGCGAATTCTCAGAAGAGCAGTGAGGTATGCCTATACTTTTCTTGATTTAAAAGAGCCATTTTTAAATAAACTTGTCCCAATACTCGCAGATCAGTTCGATGGCGTGTTTTCTGAACTTAAAAAACAACAGGATTTTGTTCAAAAGGTTGTTCTTGAAGAGGAAATGTCTTTTTTAAGAACCTTAGCTACAGGAATTCAACGTTTTGAACGCTTTGAAACAACAGATAAACTAATCAGAGGAAACTTTGCTTTTGAGTTATATGACACTTTCGGGTTTCCAATTGACCTGACTGAGCTTATGGCAAGGGAAAAAGGTTGGACAGTTGATATGGAGGGGTTTGAATCTGAACTTCAGCAGCAAAAACATCGTTCACGTGCGGCCACAGCAATTGATGCCGGCGACTGGGTCATCGTAACCGAAGGTGATGAGATTGAATTTGTTGGATACGATTATCTGGAAAGCGATTGCAAGATCCTTAGATATCGCAAGGTAACTGCAAAAGGTAAGGATCAGTTTCAGGTAGTTTTGAACCGTACCCCATTTTATGCAGAGAGTGGCGGGCAAGAAGGTGATACCGGTAAGATTGAAGATCATACCGGATTGTTGGAATACGAGATAAGGGATACAAAAAAAGAAAACGGACTGATCATTCATTACTTGGATCAAATTCCGGATAACCCTTCAGGTACATTTAGAGCAATAGTAGATCCGATAAACAGGATAGCTATAGAAAACAATCATTCGGCTACACATTTATTGCATGCAGCTCTAAAACAAGTTTTGGGGGCGCATGTGAATCAAAAAGGCTCTCTCGTAAATAGAGATTATCTTCGTTTTGACTTTTCTCATTTTTCAAAAGTTACAGATCAGGAGCTTGCAGAGATAGAAACGATTGTTAATCGTAAAATCCGTGAAAATATTAATTTAAAGGAAGAAAGAAATATACCCTATCAGGAGGCTATTAATTCTGGTGTTACTGCCCTTTTTGGTGAAAAATATGGAGATTTTGTACGTGTAATCACTTTTGATGATCATTTTTCAAAAGAATTATGTGGTGGAACCCATGTAAAAGCCAGTGGGCAGATTGGTTATTTTAAAATACTTTCAGAAAGTGCAGTTGCTGCTGGCGTCAGAAGAATAGAAGCAATCACTGCCGGAGCTGCAGAGAAATTTATCAGAGGGCAGAATGAACAGATTAAAGGGCTCAAGGAATTACTTAAAAATCCGAACGATATTTTAAAATTGGTTGAAAGCCTTTTAGAAGAGAATAATCGTTTAAAGAAGGAAATCGAAAAAACTGTTCTTGAGCGTTCAGTAGGTTTAAAACATGAACTTGTGAAAGATGTATTAAACATAGACGGGGTTAATTTTCTTGCTAAACAGGTCGACTTGCCCAATACAGATGCGGTAAAAAGCCTGGCATATGCTGTGAAAGATCTTTTAGATAATCTTTTTCTTGTTTTAGGCTGCGAAATTGATGGAAAGCCAAGTTTGACGGTTATGGTTTCAGAAAATCTTGTCAAAGAGAAAGGTCTTAATGCGGGAACTATTGTTCGTGAACTTGCAAAAGAAATTCAAGGTGGAGGCGGAGGACAACCATTCTTTGCTACTGCAGGTGGTAAAGATAGTTCCGGAATGGCAAGCGCCTTAGATAAAGCAAAATTATTTCTATTTAAATAAAATTGACTGAGGTAATTATAAAATTTTAATAGCCATACTCAGTTTATATTGATTAGTATTTTTCTTATCCATCTCAACTCTTGCCATTATTACTATTCTAACAATAATATAATGCCTGGTAATGCTGAACGATGTATGCTTTTTCATACTAGTTGGTTTTAAACAATGATTATTACATTTAAAGTTCCAGCAATAAAAATTGCTTATACCAGAGCATTGAATATTCATTTGTAATCAATTGCTTATCTTTGCAATAGAATTATTTCACCTATTATTTTTAATGACACTAAGCCCTGACAGTTTAACTGAGAAATACGAACTGGTAGTTGGACTAGAAGTACATGTTCAATTATCTACATCAAGTAAGATTTTTTCTTCTGACTCTGCTGGTTTTGGAGGAGGGCCTAATGAGCATATTAGTCCGGTTAGCTTAGGTTTGCCTGGTACCTTGCCAAAACTTAATAAAAAAGTGGTAGAGTATGCCATTAAGATGGGACTTGCAACCAATTGCCAGATCAATACGAGTACACACTTTGATCGCAAAAATTATTTTTACGCAGATCTTCCAAAAGGCTTTCAAACTACACAGGATAGCCAGCCCATATGTAAATCAGGATTTATCGATGTAAAGGCGGATGATCATACTACCAGAAGGATCAGAATTCACCGAATCCACATGGAAGATGATGCCGGTAAAAGTATGCATGATCAAGACGAAGTTGACTCATTAATTGATCTTAATCGTGCAGGAGTTCCACTTATCGAGATTGTTTCAGAACCTGATATTCGCTCTGCCCACGAAGCTGCAGCCTATTTAAATGAAATCCGCAAGCTGGTAAGATATCTTGATATCTGTGATGGCAACATGGAGGAGGGTAGTATACGATGTGATGCTAATATTTCTGTCAGACTGAAAGCTGCAACAGAATATGGAAACAGATGTGAAGTAAAAAATCTGAATTCAATCAAGAATCTACAAAGAGCCATTGATCATGAATTTATCAGACAAGCACAGCTTCTTGAAAAAGGAGAATACATAGAACAAAATACGCTGAACTTTGATGCCGAAACTGGCCAAACGAGTCCGTTAAGAAGTAAAGAAACAGCCAATGATTATCGCTATTTCCCTGAACCGGATCTACCTCCACTTGTCCTTGATGAAAAGTACATCGCTGAGCTTAAAAAATTAGTACCTGAACTTCCTTCAAAGAAGATAGAACGATATATATCTAAGTTGGGACTGTCTGAATATGATGCAATTTTGCTTTCATCTGAGAAAGAAATTGCAGCATATTTTGATGAGCTTATAACCTACAATAGCCATTTTAAAGCAGCAGCAAATTGGGTGGTGGGACCATTGAGAACACATCTTCATGATACCGGAACAAATACCAAAGATTTTAAAGTTCAACCTAAAGTTCTATCAGAATTAATTGAGCTTATTGATGCTGGAAAATTAAACTATTCTGTTGCAGCACATCAGGTTTTTCCTGAACTAATAAAAAATCCATCAATATCTGCTGAGCATGCAGCAAATTCTCTGCAGGTTTTGATTGACACCGATGCTGATGATTTGAGTTTGCTTATTGAAGAAGTGCTGAAAAACTATCCCGATAAGGTGAAAGAATACCAAAATGGTAAAAAAGGCGTTTTAGGTTTGTTCATGGGCGATCTTATGAAAAAAACAAAAGGTAAGATCAATCCTCAGGTAGCCAGTAAGTTAGTAATAGAAAAATTAGAAAGTATATCGTGAAAAAAATAGTGATAATTGCCCTGCTTGGGATTTTTATTAGTTCCTGTAAAAACAATGGTGAACTAAGTATTTCAGGGAAAATTGAAAATCCAAAAGATATTAAAAAGGTATTACTTTATGAGGCTGATCAATTGGTTGATTCGGCTTTTTTAAATGAAAGTAATGAGTTTAAATTTCGCAGAGTTACACCTGAGCCTAATTTTTACACCCTTGTTATTGGTGAGAAAAATTTTCTTATTGTAGGCCAAAATGGTGATGCGGTTGAGTTTAAATCTGATTATTCAGATCCAACAAACACGTATCAAATTAAAGGTTCAGGTGATTCTGAAAAAATACGTGATTTTAATAAGCTGAGTAATGAATACGGGAAAATATACCAGAAGATTCAGGACGATTATGCAGCGCTTATAAATTCGAACCCTGCTGCAAAAGACTCTATATACAACGTTTTGATGCCTCAATTCCAGTCAAATATGGATAAGTATTCTGTAGAAGCTTTTAAATTTGTTCAGGATAATAAAGATAACCTGGCAGGATTTTATGCTGCAGGTACTATTGATCAGAATAAGTACGAACAACAATTGATTGTATATGCTGATGAGATTAAGTCAAAATTTCCTAAGAATGGTGCTGTACAATCATTTTTTACTAAAATGGAAGGTCTCAAGCCAGTGTCGATTGGTCAATTTGCACCCAATTTTCAGTTGCCTGATCAAACAGGAAAAAAGTTTAAGTTATCTGATTTTAAAGGGAAATATATACTTCTTGATTTTTGGGCTTCCTGGTGTGCTCCCTGTCGTGAAGAAAATCCTAATATTGTAAAGCAATATGAAAAATTTAAAAGCAAGAATTTTATGGTACTTGGTGTTTCTTTAGATGACGACCGTGCTGCATGGCTCAAAGCTATAAAAGATGATCAGTTGAACTGGCCGCATCTATCAGAATTAAAAAGGTGGGATGGAAAAGTTACTTTACAGTACAAAGTTGAAGGAATACCGGCTTCATTTATACTTGATCCGGATGGTAAAATTATTGCAAAAAACTTAAGAGGGGTTGAATTAGAACAATTTTTAGGGAAAACATTAAAATAGCTGGTTTAATTGTAAATTGGTAAAAGTTTACAATTTGTTAATAAATGCTTAATGCAATGATGTTTTTGAAAGCTTAATTTTGCACTACCCAATTATTAAATTCATGATAACCACTAAGCTCAAGATTCTGATTGTTGATGATGAACCTGATATACGGGAGCTTATTGAGTACAATTTAAAAAAGGAAGGCTATCAGGTATATACTGCTTCTAATGGTCAAGAAGGAGTTACTGAAGCCAAACGGGTGTTGCCTGATCTCATTATACTAGATATCATGATGCCCAAAATGGATGGGATAGAAGCCTGCAGGATTCTTAGAACGATGAATGAGTTTAAGAACACATTCATGGTATTTCTAACTGCAAGAAGTGAAGAATACTCTGAAATTGCTGGTTTTAATGTTGGTGCTGATGATTATATAGCAAAACCGATCAAGCCTCGTGCACTCACCAGTAGGATTAATGCGATTTTAAAACGTAATATTCATTCTATGGAAGTTGAAGTAGAAAATAAAGTTGAAATAGGTGATCTAATTATTGATCGTGAAGCATTCCTTGTATTTCGTAATGGTGCAAAAATTGTTCTTGCCAAAAAGGAATTCGAGTTACTCTATCTGCTGGCATCTAA